>CAZUVT010000009.1:10804-28782 GCA_964623925.1 uncultured Erysipelotrichaceae bacterium | reverse complement strand
CTGGGTGGCAAAAGAGGCTCTAAAGAGATTAGATAAAGAAAAACTGATGCGATAGAATGCTCCTGAATGGAGCATTTTTACTGTTCAAAAATCAAATTCACAGAAAATTCACACAAACCCGATATACTTTTGAAAAAGAGGTGATTCGATGAAAAAGCTGTTGATCGTGGATGATGAGATCCGGATTCGGGAAATGATCACAAAATATGCAAAATATGAAGGCTTTGAGTGCGAGGAAGCATCCAATGGATTTGAAGCTGTTGAAAAGGCTCAAAGCAAAGATTATGACTGTATCATTATGGATATCATGATGCCGGAACTGGATGGATTCAGTGCGTGCAAGGAGATCAGAAAAAAGAAAAATACACCGATCATCATGCTTTCGGCACTCGGTGAAGAATATGATAAGATCCATGGCTTTGATTTAGGAATCGATGATTATGTGGTAAAACCTTTTTCACCAAAAGAATTGATGATGCGGATCAATGCGATCTTAAAAAGAGTGCAGGGCAGTACGATCCTTCATGAACAAGTTCAAATCAAGAATCTGCTTCTTGATTTTACCGGCCGGATCGTGACGATCGATAATCAAAAGGTGGATCTGTCACCGAAGGAATATGAGCTGTTGTCATATATGATCAAAAACCGGGGGATCGCTCTGACAAGAGAAAAACTGCTTCAAAATGTATGGGGATATGATTTTTTCGGGGATGATAGAACCTTGGATACGCATATCAAACTGTTGAGAAAAAACTTGGGGGAATACGGGAAATATATCGTAACGCTTAGAGGGGTAGGATATCGTTTTGAAAAAGAAGAAAAAAAAGACTAGCATACGCTGGAAGATCATGGGGACATTCGTTATTTTCGTTGTGATTCTCTTAGTCGTTTTATGGCTTTTTGAAATCGTCTTTTTGGGTTCTTTCTATGAACATATGAAGAAAAATACACTTCAATCCGTGACGAATTCCATCATGATGAATATGAATCATGAAAATATCGGTGAATATATTGAGGAGATCTCGCAACAGAATGAATTGTGCATCGCTTATGTCACTTCGAATACATCCGCTGTATCTTTTGATAATCTGCAAGGCTGTAAGATCAATTCCTTAAAATCAGAACCTCAACAGCTCGAAAAATATATTCGATTGGCACTTGCCAACCAAGGTCATTATCTTGTCGAGATCGAAAACTATTCTCCGCAGAAGATCAATGTATGGGATTATCTGGTTTTTACCTCGGAGGAAATCAATCTGGGAAAAGAATTGATCGATATTACGGCAACGACTGATCCGATCAGTGGAATTTCTACGATCTTATTGGTGAATGCCCGAATCACACCTGTGAATGCAACCGTGAGTACCTTGAAGGCTCAGCTTTTCGTTTTCTCATTTATTGCCGTTTTGCTGGGACTTGTTATGGCATGGATCCTTTCCAAACGTGTTTCAGAACCAATCATTACGATCAATCAAGATGCAAAGAATCTGATACAGGGAAAATATAATACTAAATTGAAAGGGATGACTTATCAGGAAATTGAACAATTGAACGATACGCTGACCTATGCAAATGAAGAAATCAATAAAGCGGAATCGTTCAAAAGGGAATTGATTGCGAATGTTTCCCATGATTTAAGAACACCGCTGACCATGATTACAGGATATAGCGAAGTGATGCGCGATATTCCAAATGAAAATACAGCCGAGAATATCCAGATCATTATTGATGAATCCAAACGGTTGACATCCTTGGTTAATGACTTGCTGAATTTATCTAAATATCAATCCAATGAAATGAAAATGGAGCTGAAATGCACTAATATCACAGAATGCATTCAAAATACGTTGCTTCGCTATAATAAGCTTGTGGAACAAGAAGGGCTTAAGATTATTTTTGATTATCATGAAAATATCTGGTGCATGATGGATGAAGGGAAAATACTTCAGGTCCTCTATAATCTGATTAATAATGCGATCAATTATACAGGAGAGGATAAGACGGTTGTGATCAATCAGATTATAAAAGGAGATGTGGTGCGAATCGAGGTCTGTGATTTTGGTGAGGGCATATCGGAAGAAGAAAAAGAGTATATCTGGGATCGCTACTATAAATCAAAGAAGAACCATCAGCGGGCAACGGTAGGAAGCGGTATCGGATTGTCCATCGTCAAGTCCGTCTGCTTGATGCATAAAGCATCTTATGGTGTTGACTCAAAACTTCACGAGGGATCGGTATTCTGGTTTGAAATGAAAATCGATCATATCGAGAAATAAGTTTTCAATCTCATTTTCAAGAGAGGATTATTGAAAAAAATAAGAAAAGGGAATAGAATAGAAATATATTGGAGGTTTTTATGAGTGAAGTAATCGATATAATTAAAAATGAAACTTTAACTTATCAGCAACAGCTTTTATCCTTAGCTCGTTATGCTGAAAATACAGAAGGGCCTTTTCTTCAGACAGAAGAAATTAAAGATGCTGTTTCTAAAGGAATCATTTGCGATTTGAATGAAGGAATGGCTCCGTATCGTCCTCGTTATATTATTCCTGATTATCGTATTTTGATGGAAAAGGGCTGTAAGTTTCTGGAATTGGATCCACCTCAGGATCTGCAGGAAGCATGTAACAGTCTGCTGATCATGTACAAGCATGTTCCGTCAATCACATCATTCCCGGTTTATCTGGGCGATCTTGACAGCCTATTGGAACCTTTTGTTCAGAAAGTGTCTCGTGAAGAGGCAAAAAAGACATTGAAATTGTTCTTGCTTCATATTGATAAAACATTGGTAGACAGCTTTGTTCATGCCGATTTGGGACCAAAGGATACTTTGACAGGTCGCTTGATTTTGGAACTTACTGAAGAGATGCAGCTGGCCATGCCGAATCTGACGCTCAAGTATGATCCGGATCTGACAAGTGATGAATTTGCGAAATTATGCGTTAAATGCATGCTTAAGACATCCAAGCCAAGTTTTGGAAATCATCGCATGTTCATGAAAGAATGGGGCAAAGATTATGTTTGTGCAAGCTGTTATAATGGATTGAAAATGGCAGGTGGCGGCTATACCTTGCCGCGTTTACGCATGTATGAATGTTCTTTGCAGGCAGATTCGGTGGAAGATTTCAAGACAAGAGTCCTTCCTTACTATGCTGATCTGATGCTTCAGTTTATGGATAATCGAATCCGTTTCATTGTGGAAGAAAGTCAGTTCTTCAAATCCAATTTCCTTGTTAAAGAAGGATTTGTAAAACAGGAAAACTTTACCGGAATGTTCGGAATGGTCGGACTTGCGGAATGCTGTAACCATCTTTTAGGAATCACCGATCCAAAGAAAGGATTCGGCAACAATAAAGAAGCGGATGATTTGGGAGTGGAAATCATGGATCAGCTTGAATCCATTGTGAAAGCTCATCATGGTTGTTATTGTGAAAACTGCAAGTATCAGTATGGACTTCATGCTCAAGTCGGAATTGACAGCGATGGAAGAGAGAACTCTCCCGGAGCAAGAATTCCGATCGGCGCTGAGCCGGAAATCATGCAGCATATCCTGCATTCATGCCGATTCCATAAGTATTTTCCGACCGGTATCGGTGATATCTTCAAATTTGAGGAAACATGGGAAAATACACCGGAAGCGCTGGTTGACATCATCAAAGGAGCGCTTGCTAACGATATGCGCTATTTCAGCGGTTATCTCGCCAACTGTGATGTAGTCCGTGTCACCGGCTATCTCGTCAAGAAGAGCGAAATCGAGAAACTGGATCGCGGTGAAGCATCCTTGAATCAAGCTACAGTATTCGGTCAGGGTGCACGCAATACAGCCAATGCTTTAGATAGAAGAATTGAAGGTCATGAAAGCGCCGGTAAATAAGATTATTCCATTTTCGAATGTTGATGGGCCGGGAAACAGAATGTCGATCTTTTTCCAGTCCTGTCCGTTCCGCTGTCTTTACTGCCATAATCCGGAAACGATCAATTTCTGTATTTCCTGCGGAAAATGTGTTGAAAACTGTCCGGTCCGGGCATTATCTTTAGAAAACGGCAAAGTCATCTGGGATCAGAAAAAATGCGTCGGATGTGATACTTGTATTAAGGTCTGTGAGCATCTCGCATCACCGAAAATCACATGGATGAGTGTAGAAGAAGTGCTGGCTCAGATCAAAACAGCCAAGCCTTTCATCAAAGGCATCACAGTCAGCGGCGGAGAATGCATGAATCATCCTGAATTTCTGACGGAATTGTTTAAAGAGGTTCATCAGCTCGGATTAACGACCTTTATGGACAGCAATGGCTATCATGATATGGAGAAATATCCGGAATTGATGGCTGTGACAGATCAAGTCATGCTGGATGTTAAAGCCTTTGATCCTGAATTTCATCAAAGCCTGACCTCGCAAAGCAATGAAATGGTATTGAAGAATCTCGATTATCTTCTAAAACATGGTCAATGCTATGAAGTGAGAACCGTTTTGTTGAATAATTTTGAACAGAATGCCAAGACAGTTTCCAATGTGTCCAGAATCATTCAGGATAAGTGTTTCTATAAACTGATCAAATATCGTCCTTTTGGTGTAAGAGCAGAAGGATTGGCGGTATGCGGTCATTCCATTATCTCAGATGAAGAATTAAATCGAATGGATGCCTTGGCAAAAGAAAATGGCGCAATTTATACAAAAGTTGTTTAAAAGCTAGAAGAGTGTTCTCTTTTGGCTTTTTATTTGAGTGCCTATTTCATTTATTTAACAATCAAATTTTTCTAAAAAACAAGATTAGACTTGTAAAATTAAAGTAGAAGTGATATCCTATCACTATAAATTCAGGGAAAAAGAGGTCTTGAGTGGAAATTGTACAGAGAGAGAAGCAGTGCTGAGAGTTTCTCAATGGAAGTTCAAGATTGACACTTTGGAGAAGTTATTCTGAAATCAAGTAGGAATAGACGAATATCCCGCGTTATGGGATAGAGTGCAGTTGAATAACTGAACTAAGGTGGTACCACGTTATATAAGCGTCCTTAGAGGGCGCTTTTTATTTATTTAAAAGGAGGAAAGAAAGATGAGTTATCAAACCCCTAGAGGAACTCAGGATCTGCTTCAGGAAGAAACCAAAAAATGGCTTGCCGTGGAAAGTCTGATTCGCTCAGTATGCAGTGTATACGGATATGATGAAGTCAGAACACCGATTTTTGAAGATACCAAGGTCTTTAAAAGAGAAAATGACAGCTCTGATATGGTCAATAAGGAAATGTATACTTTCAGTATCAATAATGAAGATTCATTGACTTTAAGACCGGAAGGAACGGCAGGAATTATCCGGAGTTTTGTTGAGCATAAGATGTACGGTCGTTTGGAAATGCCTGCCAAGATCTATTATATGGGCGAAATGTTCCGCTATGAAAGACCGCAGAAAGGAAGATATCGCCAGTTCAATCAGTTCGGAATTGAAAACATCGGAGTAAAAAGCCCGATCGTTGATGCAGAAACGATTGTATTAGGTTACAGCATTCTAAAAGCGCTTGGCTTATCTCAGGTTAAGGTCTTGATCAATACTTTGGGAGATGATGAATCCAGAAGCAATTATCGGACTGCTTTGAAAGAGCACTTTAAAGATTGCATTCAAGATCTATGTGAAGACTGTCAGAGAAGATATGAGCAGAATCCATTGCGTATTCTGGATTGCAAAGTGGATAGTGACCATCCGGCCCTAGCTTCGGCTCCGATCCTTCAGGATTATCTAAATGACGAATCCAGAACTTATTTCAAGCAGGTTCTTGAAGCTCTTGATGCTTTGGAAATCCCGTATGAGATCGATAATCGCTTGGTTCGCGGGTTGGATTATTATACGCATACTGTATTTGAGGTTGTATCTACTCATCCGGAAAGCGGTTCGCAGTCAACGGTTTTTGCCGGAGGAAGATACGATAATCTTGTCGAATATTTCGGCGGGCCACAGATGAGCGGTGTCGGATTTGCGATGGGAATTGAAAGACTGATGATCCTATGTGAAGCCGAAGGAATTCAATTGGTAGAAGAAGAAGGCATCGATTGCTACATCATGAGCTTGGGAGAAGTCGGCAATGTGCCTTTGCAGATTGCGACAACTCTGAGGGCGGCCGGATATATAACTGAAATGGATGTCTTGAAAAGAGGCTTCAAAGCTCAGTTTAAGAGTGTAGATCGAAAGAAAGCTAAAATCGTTGTGATTGTCGGGGAAAGTGAATTGACAAATCATCAGGTCAATATCAAGAACATAAAAACTCAGAATCAGATCACGATTGACTTGGATCGAGTTGTTGATACAGTCGATGAGTGGCTGATGAATGAAAGTGAGGAAGGATAAAATGAAAAGAACACATTATAACGGGGATCTTCGATTAAGCAATGTCAATGAGAAAGTTACATTGATTGGCTGGGTTGCCAGAAGAAGAAATTTAGGAAGTCTTGTCTTCATTGATTTGCGGGATCGTTCAGGGATCTGTCAAGTCGTTTTTGATGAGATTGCCGATCAGATCAAAGATGTCCGCAATGAGTACATTCTTCAGGTTGAAGGAACCGTATTGGAAAGAAAAGACAAGAATCCGAAATTAGCAACCGGTGAGATCGAAGTGAAAGCAGAAGCTGTTAGAATTATCAACAGTGCTGAAACAACACCGATCATGATTTCCAATGATACAGATTCGCTGGAAGATACAAGATTGAAATACCGTTATCTGGATTTAAGAAGAGAGAATCTTCAAAAGAATCTGATGCTTCGTCATCAGGTAACGATGGTTACAAGAAATTTTCTATCTTCACTTGGTTTCTTGGAAATCGAAACGCCGATCTTGTGTAAATCAACTCCGGAGGGAGCCAGAGATTATCTTGTTCCAAGCAGAATCTCAAAGGGCAAATTCTACGCTTTGCCGCAAAGTCCGCAGATCTACAAGCAGCTTTTGATGGTCGGCGGATTGGAAAAATATTTCCAGATCGCAAGATGTTTCCGAGACGAAGACCTTCGCGCTGACAGACAGCCGGAATTTACTCAAATCGATATCGAAATGAGCTTTGTCGATGAGGAAGATGTATGGAATGTTGTTGAAAGTCTGATGAGAGAGATCTTCAAAAAGATCAAAGGAGTCGATCTTCCGGAATTTGAAAGAATTCCTTATGTCGATGCCATGGCACGCTTTGGATCAGATAAGCCGGATCTTCGTTTCGGCATGGAGATCCAGAACATTTCCGATCTATTTGAAAATACAGAGTTTGAGATCTTTAAGAACATCTTAGAGAATAAGGGACAGATCAACTGTCTTGTCGTAAAAAACGGTGCAGATAAGTTCTCTCGTAAAGATTTAGATAAAAATCAGGAATTTGTTCGCATCTATGGTGCAAAGGCTTTGAGTTACCTGAAATATGCCAATCATGAATTCAATGGCTCGATCAACAAAGTCGTATCGGATCAGGAGAAGGCATTGCTGAAGGAAAGACTTAATCTTGAAGAGAATGATATGGTCTTGATCGTTGCGGATAAGAAGGCGATCAGTCAAAGCGCTCTTGGTGCATTGCGTGTTAAATTAGGCAAAGAATTGAATTTGATCGACAATAACCAATTCAAATTCTTATGGGTTACAAACTTCCCGATGTTTGAATACAGCGAAGAAGAGGGCAGATGGATGGCAGCGCATCATCCGTTCACATCTCCGAATTTGGAGGATGTCGATAAGCTGATGAGCGATCCTGAAAACTGCTATTCCAGAGCTTATGATCTGGTCTTGAATGGTTATGAATTGTTAAGCGGATCGATCCGTATTCATGATCAGGAACTGCAAAAGAAAGTCTTTACGGCAATCGGTATGAGCATGGAAGAAGCGAAAGAAAAATTCGGTTTCTTCATCGATGCATTCCGTTATGGAACACCTCCTCATGGCGGAGTTGGAATCGGACTTGAGAGATTGGTGATGATTTTAGCCGGAACCGACAACATCCGTGATGTTGTGGCATTCCCTAAGACAGCAAGTGCTTCCGATCTGATGAGCGAAGCTCCGAATCTTGTCGATGATAAGCAGTTAAGAGAGCTTCATATCAAAACGTATGAATAAAGAAAGGGTGAAACCTTTCTTTTTTTATCCAAAAAGAAGAAATTGGAATTTTACGAAATTTACACATAAGTTTGCATGGTCTGTGATATAATAATAGTGCCTTGGTAATCACATGTAAATCCTACACTTTGATATACGGGAATCCGGATGTTGTCTGTTGGTGTTGAATGCCTGATACGATCAGGAATCCTAAAATCAGACACAGGATACCCACCTGTTTGACCGGGTATTTATATCAGCTGCCAAGGTGCTGCAGAAATGCAGCTTTTTCTTTTTGTAAAGATCGATCCTATTTTGTCGATTCAGTTCTAAATGAAAAGTCCTCTGCTTAAAATGGCAGTGATAGGAGTGATAATATGCCGTATCGTAAAACGATAGAAGAAACAGAAAAGATGTTTCAAACGGACAAAGAAAAGGGATTAAGTCAAAAAGAAGCTTGGGCAAGACTTGAACGTTTTGGTAAAAATGAAATCGAAGATAAGAAGAAACAGACGATCTTCAAGATCATCATCGAACAGATCAATGATCCGATGATCCTGATTCTTCTGATCTGTGCCGGAATTTCATTTGTGCTGGATGAAGAAATCGATTGCATCATTATTTTGTGTGTTATCAGTATCAATGCATTTATCGGTGCTTTCCAGCAGATGAAAGCAGAAAAAGCGTTGGAAGCATTAAAGAAATTATCTGCTTCCCATGCGCTTGTAAAAAGAGAAAATGAGCTGAAAGAAATTGAGATCAGCGATCTGGTTATCGGCGATTTGGTAATTCTTCAGGAAGGAAGCTACATACCTGCAGATCTTCGATTGATCGAGGCGAAAAATTTAAAAGTAGATGAAAGCAGCTTGACCGGAGAATCGACATCGGTACTTAAGGATGATCAGATTCACTATGATCGGGACATCAGTTTGGCAGACCAGAAGAATATGGCCTTTTCATCAACCTTTGTAACAAGCGGCAGAGGGAAAGGAATCGTAGTCAAGACTGCGATGGATACTGAGATCGGCAAGATCGCGTCCATGCTGAAAGAAGAAAAACAAGACCAGACACCGCTGCAAAAGCGTTTAGCCGAATTGAGTAAATTATTGGGAATGCTCTGCATCGGAATTTGTGTTGTGATCTTTGTGGTTGGCTTGCTGCAGAAACGCAATCTTTTTGAAATGCTGATCACATCGATTTCTTTAGCGGTTGCTGCGATTCCGGAAGGATTACCGGCTGTTGTCAGTATCTCGCTGGCCCTTGGCGTACAGAAGATGAGCAAAAACAATGCCATTGCCAGAAAGCTTCATGCAGTGGAAACATTGGGTTCTGTCAGCATGATCTGTTCGGATAAGACAGGAACTCTGACCCAGAATAAAATGCAGGTCAAAGCGGTTTTCGCCGATAATATTTTGAATAATCGCGACTCTGCAATGAAAGTGGATCGATATTTTGTTGAGGCCATGCTTCTATGCAACGATGCAACATCAACAACCGGAGATCCCACTGAAAAGGCTCTTGTGGAATGGAGTGAAAGCTGCGGCTTGAATCAGATCCAATGCCAGAGTGAAAAGCCGAGGATCGATGAAGTTCCGTTTGATTCCAAAAGCAAGATGATGATCACCGTTCATAAATCAAGTGAAGGAGAACTCATCTATATCAAGGGTGCCTGTGAAGTCATTTTGAGCCGATGCAAGACGGTCTGGATCAACGGAAGGAAGATGCCGTTAAATAAAGAACGGATTTCAAAGATCAATGACGCGTATGCCAAAATGGGAAATGATGCTCTTCGTGTCTTGGGATGTGCCATGAAGATTACTCAGAATCACAAAAAATCAGATCTGGAAAACGGCTATACCTTTTTAGGGATGGTGGGGATGATCGATCCGCCGCGCATGGAAGTTTTCGATGCACTGGAAACAGCCAAGAATGCTCATATCGATGTTGCCATGATTACCGGCGATCATCCGGATACAGCCTTTGCGATTGCAAAAGAGCTGAAGATCGCATCCCATAAATCGCAAGTTATCAGCGGCAAGATGATTGATGAGATGTCACAAAAAAAGCTGATTCAGGAAGTGGAACATGTCCGCGTTTTTGCCCGGGTTTCACCCGAAAACAAAGTCCGCATCGTTGAAGCATTTCAGGCTTGCGGGCATGTCGTATCGATGAGCGGCGATGGAGTGAATGATGCTCCGAGCTTAAAAAGAGCAGATGTCGGCATTGCGATGGGAAGCGGTACCGATGTAGCCAAGCAGGCAGGGGATGTTATTCTGGCGGATGATAATTTTGCAACGATCGTTAAAGCGATCGAAAAGGGAAGAAATATCTACCTGAATATCAAAAAGGCAGTCCTTTATCTGCTGTCCTGTAATTTGGGAGAGGTTTCAACTTTATTTTTTGCCATCATTCTGATGCCAAATGGAGCAACCGTGCTCAACGCCGTACAGATCTTATGGATCAATTTAATCACGGATGCATTTCCGGCTTTAGCCTTGGCAGTAGAGCCGGATGATCCAAACTGCATGAAAAGCAGACCGCGCGATCCGAAAGAAAGCATTTTTGCCAATCATGGACTTTGGTTCACGGTGCTGAACGGATTGTATATCGGAACGATTTCTTTGGCAGCTTTCCGCTATGGATTGCAAAGTGATCTGACATGTGCTCACACGATGGCATTTATGGTTTTATCGATCACGCAATTGATTCACTGCCTGAATCTGAGGGATATGCAGCGATCTCTATTTGTGACCCACATTTTTGCCAATCCCTATCTTTTGATTACGATCTTGCTTGGGACTGCCATTGAGATCGCAGTGGCACAGCTTCCGTTCTTTAACCTGATTTTAAAGACATGTCCTCTGTCTATGATGCAATGGAGTGTTGTATTTGCCTTATCATTCAGCATTCTGATCATCAATGAATTATCCAAGCTTTCCTGGTTGATCGGTAAAAAGAATTGAATACTTGGCAATCTTTCTTCTTTGTGTTACCATATTAAAACAGAAGAAGGGTTCCGTTATGAATGAGAAAGATAAAGATTTTGAATCGTTGATGAATTCGGTATTCGGGTCAAATAAAACATTGAATATTACAAAAGAGCCGATCGGTAAAAAGAAGAAGACAAAAGAAGAGTGGAATGATGATGTTTTGAGCATGCAGAAGGAATTGATGAAGATGAATGAGCGTGCCTCTTCGATCAAGACGATCGATCCTCAGGATCTGCTTCATAATGCCGGTAAGATCGATCAACAGATCGTTGATTTAGAAAAACTAAGAGCACAGGCGATGAGTGATTTCAATGAAAGCGATCTGAATCGCATTCGTTCAGAAATAGAAAAAGATTTTGGAATTGAAATCAAAATGGAGCAGTCAGATCCATGGAAGACGCCATCAAAGAAAAGAGCGGATTTCACTCATGTATTAAAAGAATTGAATGAAGCGGTAGTCGGACAAGAGGAATATAATCAGAATCTGGTCAATGCATTCAAGCGCCCGTTTATTATGGGAAATGAAGGCGAGTTCTGTTTAAATACTATTTTGATCAGCGGAAATGCTGCAACAGGTAAAAAGCATTCGGTCTTTAAGCTTGCGGAAATCGGCAAAAGAAATCAGATCCTATCCAGTGATGAAGTGATCGTCATCAACTGCGCGCTGTATTCTTCCTCGGAGAATGAAAAGATCTTTTATCAGGATCTGTACAGTGCTTTGATCAGCTCAGCCAATATTCTATACTTCAAAGATTTTGAAAAAATCTATACAGGATTTATTCCGGTATTGATCGATTTGGTTGATAATGGTGAAATCAATCTGAATAAGCGTTATGTTTTTCAAAAAGAACAATTGGTGGATACCGGTTCCGGCTTAGTTCAGCATGCGATAGGCAGTTTGAATGCGGAAGGGAAGTATCTGGTCTTTGCGAGTACACTCTCTGAGAATAAGATCGCCAATATTTTTTCTGCACATTTTATCAATTGTTTTCATGATCGGCTATATACTAAAGCTGAATTTGATCCGGAAAGCCTTGAAAAGATTGCCGGGCGCATCCTGCTTGATCTTACCGACCGCACTCAGCGCTACTTGATGGCCGATATCCATTTTGATGATTCCTATAAGCAGTATCTTATCGGTTCCTATCAGAAGGAAAAGGGGATCCAATCGCTGCTTGATGAAGCCGAGAATACCTATGAATCGCTTGCCCAAATGAAATTGAATGAAGAGATCAAGGAAAATTCAAAAGTCGATGTCCTTTATGAGAACGAGCATATTTTTGTTGAATCGGGTCATCGGAAAATCAATCTTGATGATTATGCGAGAAAAGATTACAACCATGATATTGAATCGGTGAAAAAACAGCTGGACCGCATAGTCGGATTAGAAAATGTCAAACGATACGTGCTTTCTTTGGAAGATAATTACAATGTGATGAAACTGAGAAAAAAGCAGGGATTGAAGGTGACGGAAGTATCCAAGCATATGATCTTCACCGGGAATCCGGGAACCGGAAAAACTACGATTGCCCGGTTGATTTCCCAATATCTCAAGGCAATCGGAATCTTAAGCGGCGGTCAGCTTGTCGAGGTAACACGTTCCGATCTGGTAGGCCGCTATGTGGGTCATACTGCCCCGCTTACGACACAGGTTATTAAATCCGCAATCGGCGGTGTATTGTTTATTGATGAAGCATATTCCCTCTATCGCGGTAAAGACGACAGTTTCGGACTTGAGGCGATTGATACGATCGTCAAAGGGATCGAAGACAATCGGGATAATCTGATCGTGATCTTAGCCGGTTATACAAAAGAAATGAATGAGTTCTTGACTGCAAATTCCGGTTTGAAATCCCGCTTCCCAAATATTATTGAATTCCCGGATTATACTCCGGAAGAAATGGTCAAGATTGCCAAAATTACTGCAGAAGACAAGGAGTACATCATCAATGAAGAAGCGGAAGAACCGCTCAGATCTTATTTCTTGAAGGTACAGATGCAGAATAGTGAAACAAGCGGAAACGGCAGACTTGTCAGAAATACGATCGAACAGGCCATTTTAAATCAGTCTTCCCGGGTGTTGAAAGATCCTGACTGTAAACTCAATGAACTTTTATTGGAAGATTTTCAATTAAATTAAAAAGAGATCCGTCCGGATCTTTTTTGGTCGTTTGCGGGTATGTAACTTGTAATTGAATAGAGAATGTGATATAACAATTCTAGAATTTCGGAGGATTTTTATGACAAATACAGAAAAACTATGTCAGTTTATACAAGCTTCTCCATCTTGTTTTCATGCCATCGAATCAATTAAAAAACAACTTAATGAGCAGGGATTTAAAGAACTCCCGGAAAATAAGCGGTGGAATCTGAAAGAAGACGGAAGCTATTATGTTACACGAAATAATTCCAGCATCATTGCCTTCAAGATCGGTCATGATTTAGAAGAATATGGATTTAAAATGTGTGCTTCGCATGGTGATTCGCCGACTTTTAAGATCAAGCAGCAGGCTGAACTGGAAATGGGAAAGAGTTATCTGCGTTTGAATGTAGAAGGATATGGCGGAATGATCCATTCAACCTGGCTTGATCGACCATTGAGTGTTGCCGGAAGATGTTATGTCAAAGAAGGCGATCGCGTCGTCATGAAATTATTTTATGTCGATAAAGATTCACTTCTGATTCCGAATGTAGCGATTCATATGAATCGGGAAATCAACAATGGCTTTAAGTATAATCCGCAGATCGATTTATGTCCGCTTTTTGAAGGACAGCTCTTTGAAGCAGGTGATTTCAAGAAAATCGTTGCGGAAAGCTGCGGGGTTGAAGCACAGCAGATCATCAGTATGGATGCTTATCTTGTCTGCCGTACTCCTTATGCGATCTGGGGTGGAAAAAATGAATTTGTCTCCAGTCCTAAATTAGATGATCTGGAATGCGCCTATACGACTTTACAGGGATTTATCGAAGGAAATTGTTCTAAGTCAATTAATGTATACTGCTGCTTCGATAACGAAGAAGTTGGTTCTACGACAAGACAGGGGGCAAACTCCAATTTCTTGGATACAACTTTGAGAAGGATCAACAGTGCTTTGGGAAAAGATGAAGAGGATTATCTGTGTGCTTTGGCGAACTCCTTTATGATCTCGGCTGATAATGCACACGCAGTTCATCCAAACCATCCGGAAAAGGCGGATGCGAAAAACTGCACTTATATGAATAGCGGAGTTGTTGTTAAATCCAATGCAAATCAAAGCTATACGACGGATTCTCTGAGCTGCTCATTATTTGTTCAGGTGTGTGAAAAGGCAGAGGTTCCCGTTCAGTTCTTTGCGAATCGAAGCGATGAAAGAGGAGGCGGAACTCTCGGCAATATTTCCGGAAGCCATGTTTCCGTCAGCACCGTTGATATCGGATTACCGCAGCTGGCCATGCATTCCAGTTATGAAACGGCCGGAGTCAAGGATGTTGATTATATGATTCGGGCAATGAAAGCTTATTATGATTCTGAAATCATTAAAACTGATGCCGGATTTGAATTGAAATAAATAGGGAGAGCAGACTATGATTGAAAATATCAACGACTTCTTATCTTTAGGATCGATGTTGGTTTTGGTTTCCATTTTGCTTTTCTTTCTGTTCAGAGGGATGATGCATGGTCATAAGATCAGACGCTATGAACAGGAAGTGGAATATTATTCTGATTTTTACGAAGAAGATGACGATGAAGAATAAACAAGGAGGAAATAGTTATGTTTGTACGTCAAATCACATCTGAAAATGCCCCAAAGGCGATCGGCCCATATTCACCGGCAGTGAAATTGGGAGATTTTGTTTACCTGTCCGGTCAGATTCCTGTTGATCCGGCTACCGGAAATGTAGTGGAAGGGGGAATTAAGGAGCAGACAGACCGTGTCATGAAAAACATCGTGGCTTTGTTGGATGAGATCCATCTGAGCACAAGACATATCGTTAAAACAACAGTTTTTATCAATAACATGGATAATTTTGCAGCAGTCAATGAAGTCTATGCTTCTTATTTTGATCCGAAATATCCGGCTCCGGCCAGAAGCTGTGTGGAAGTATCCAGACTGCCAAAGGATGTTTTGGTTGAAATCGAATGTTTGGTTATCGACACCTTGATTTATGAACAGCAGATGAACCAGGGCTGCAAGGGCTGTTCACAAAGCGGTGAATGCTGTGACTGTGAACAGGAATGCGGCGGATGCAGCAGTGAAAGCGGTGAGTAATTCGCCGTTTTTTTTATCGAAAGTCGGAAAAAGACCAGCTTAGTCATAACTCTTGACAACATTTTCTGTTATGTTACAATAAAGCCAAGTTGGAGGAAAAAACAATGACAGAAAAATTTACATACATTCCAAAAGGAACCTGTTCCAGACAAATCGACCTTGAAATGGAAGGAAATGTCATCAGATCATGTAATGTCGTCGGAGGATGCAACGGAAATCTTAAAGGTATCTGCAATATCATGAGAGATAAGACAGCACAAGAGGTTATTACCGCCTTTGAAGGAGTTACATGCGGTCCAAAGCCGACTTCTTGTCCGGATCAGATCGCAGCTGCTCTAAAACAATATTTAGCGAAATAAAATGTATATTGATTCTCCCTTTTACACATATTAGTAATAGGTGAGATGATGAGTAAAAAAGAGCAGATGGAAATCGCATCCGTCCTGTTTGAAATGGGCATGTCATTTGATGTGATCGAGGCGATTACCAAAATCAATGCTGAGGAATATCTCAAAGGAATTCTCAGTGAAAGAAATGATAAAGGGCACAAATAGTGCTTTTTATTTTAGTCAAGCGGCATCATTAGGTAAATTTGAGTGATTATGTTATAATGGAGATAGGAAGTGATAGGATGAAAAATGCAGTACGATCTTGTTTGATAGCGTTCTTGATGTTATTTTTTTGTTTTTTTCCTATCCATGCTGAAGAAAGTGCCTATGAAGTGTCTATCGTGAATGGTAATGAATCTGTTTCTTATTCATTCGAATCATTTGAAAAGGCAGAAACCTTTTATCTGGAACATTTTGATGAAGGAAATAATATTTTAATTAAGAGAGATGAAAAGATTATTTCAGCAAGATATGCACTTGTTCGGTTTTCTTCCAATGCTTCCTGCACGATCAATACAGATTTTGTCGTCGATGCAACTGATGAAAGTGGATATTTGAATGGATGTTACGGTGCTGATGGAGCCTTTTTAGGGTTGAATTCAAAGCAGACTTATGCCAAGTTCATGATCTCGGGAGTTGTTGGCTGGGTCAGGCTGGATGATGTAGAAATCGTTCCGATTGAGAATGTTGATGTGATCAGCTCTTATCAAAACCGCAATAAGCAGTTCGTCCATCAGATCAAAGACAGTTTTGACAATGATCGATTCAGTACAGTTCTGATCTTGGATAAGGCATTGGATTATTTATTTGATAATACAGTTTATTACAGCTATGACGGTCATTATTTCTATGATGATATCCAAGTCATGCTGGATGATTATCGCATTGAATCAAGGAAGAATGCCGTCAATTTTCAGGATCCGTATTATAATTATTTCATGTATGTTTCCAATCGTACGATGAGTCATTATACTTCAGAGGAAATCAGAGCTTATCTTGAAGAGAAAAGAAAGATCGATCAGCCCATCGTCCAATTCAATGATAATACATTGAATGCTATTCATGATACGCTCAATCAATCCATGATGAGCGGCATTGAGAATGACTTGTTGTTCTACCAGAATATTTATGGTGCCAATGGTGTCATGATGCTTTCTTTATCCATGAATGAATCGGCACTCGGAAGAAGCAACCTCGCTTTTACAAGATGCAATCTGTTTGGGCATGCAGCCTATGATTCCGATGTTGAAAAATATGCATCCAAATATTCCTCGGTTTCATCCAGTATTGCATCTCATGCTAAAAACTATATTTCATCCAATTACAGCAATCCTTCCAAATTCATGTATCACGGAAGCTATTTCGGAAATAAAGAAAGCGGCATGAATGTCAGTTATGCAAGCGATCCGTATTGGGGTGAAAAGGCAGCTGCTTATTACAAAAAAATCGATGATGCCTTGGGGAATAAAGATTTAAACAGTGTTGCAATAGGCATCCGCAAGAGTGCGGTGACGACTTTGATTTACAGTGAACCCTCATTGATGAGTGATGTCATCTCAAAAACATCCAAAAATGGGAATTTTTCATTTGTTCTGCTTGATAAGGTAGTCGGATCGGATGAATTGGAATATTATAAGATTCAAGTCGATCAGTCAAGAAATGAAAATGGATTATATGGATTCAATGAAAATACCGGTTATATTCTATGCAGTACGATCGATACGGTTTTAAACGAAGAGAAGATCGGATCATTCCAGACGATTCATGTAAAAGCCAATGCCAATGGCGGAATCTTTTACGGCGATCTGAAAACAATTGAATTTGATTGTCTGGATCCGGATCATTTGGCTTTATCAGAACCTGTGAAGGAGGGCAGTGAATTTGAATCATGGCAATATGTAGAAAACGGAGAGGTTCTGGAATATACGGCAACTTATAAGAAAGTCGATTCGATCGAGCTCATCACGCTTCCAAAATGCAGTTACTTCTGTGGAAATCGGATTGATTTGAAAGGTGGATCGATCCAGGTCAATTATGATGATTCTTCCAAAAAGACATTGCCTCTTCTGTCCTCCATGGTATCCGGATATGATCTGAACGAAGCAGGATTTCAAACAGTAACAGTCCGATACTGCGGTTATGAATGCAGTTATGATATCCAAGTCTTTGAAAAGGAAGAATGGGATGGGCAAGCACTTTTAGATCAAATCAATCAGATTGATGAAAATACTACTTTGAGCGAGCTAGAAAAGATCAAGGAACTCATGCTGCAACATCCGGATTATTTCACCTT
>CAZUVT010000009.1:0-10794 GCA_964623925.1 uncultured Erysipelotrichaceae bacterium | reverse complement strand
CTTTGATCAGCGGCGTCTTGTGGATAAGGCCCTTCAGGATCGTCTTCCTAAACTGAATATCCGTATTGCTGAAAATCCATTCAATCTTCAGATGTCCAATCTGACCCTGAATGTGGATCTGTCGGGATGCCAGAATCGCTTTTTCAAAGTTCCTCTGGATGTATCTGTAACAGCGGTCAGATCTGAAGCGGATCAAAGAATGCGGGAAATCGCTGAGGCAAACGAATATATTGCTACTTCTTCTTTTTCGCTGGATGGAAGTTATGAATCCAAACAGATCGAATTGACGATACCATTAACGATTACCGTTGATAAACAGGATGATGACAACACGCATCAGTATGTCGTTCTTCATGAGACGGATGGAAATGTGGAAGTTGTTTATTCCAGACAATCCGATCACTGCATCACATTCGAAACAGAGGAGTGGGGAAGCTATCTTTTGGCGTATCGTCAAACACCAAATCAGATCAGCAGGGAAGATGCAATCGAAAACAACCGCTATGTCTTGCAGCAGGATCCTGCATGGATCTATGTTTGTGCATTGATTTTGATCATAATGATCATGCTGGTTGCCGTGATAAAAAGAAAACATAAAAAGAAAGTTTTAAAGAGACAAGTTCAGTTAATAAAAGACAGAAAAGCGTAACTGTGTTATAATAAAAGGAGTTTTGAGGTGAATTATGAGAAAAAGAGAAATCGTATTGATTCTTTTGATCATTTTGATTGATCTTGCGACAAAGTCATGGACTGAAGCAACGATCGGATTAGGGAATCAACAAATCATCATAGAAAATTTTTTCAATATTACGATTGCCCGAAATACCGGAGCGGCATGGAGTCTTTTTGAAGGGAAAATGAACTTCTTCTATATCATGACAATCATTGCCTTATCTGTCATGTTTTACGGATTATTTGCGGCAAAAAAAATCAATTGGCTGTTCAGGATCGCGTTATGCTTTATGATTGCAGGTACATTCGGAAATTTCATTGACCGCATCATGTTCCACTATGTTCGCGATTTCCTGGATTTTATCATCTTTGGTTATGATTTTCCTATCTTTAATGTTGCGGACATGTCTTTGTGTTTTGGTGTTTTTCTGATGATCATAGATACATTTTTCAATCCGGAAGGAGGAAAGATCAATGGATAACCTGACTTGGATCATAGATGAAGAAAATGTTTCGAAAAGAATCGATCGCTATTTGAGTGAAGTTTGTCCGGAAATGTCGCGAAACCGCATTCAAATGCTGATCGATCAAAAATATGTTCTCGTTAATTCTAAAGAAATCAAAGCAAACTATAAATGTAAATGTGGGGATGTCATTTCCTTAGAGGTTCCCGAGAATCAGGAAATGGAAGCAAAACCTGAGAATATCCCACTGGATATCATCTATGAAGACAGTGAGATTCTCGTCATCAATAAACCAAAAGGAATGGTCGTTCATCCCTCTGCCGGAAACTGGGAACATACCTTGGTGAATGCACTTTTATATCACTGCAAGGATCTTTCCGGAATCAATGGCGTCTTGCGTCCGGGAATCGTTCATCGCATCGACAAAGACACAAGCGGTTTATTAGCTGTTGCGAAAAATGATGCTGCCCATAACGCCTTGGCGAATCAATTGCGGGATAAAACCATGAATCGAAAATATTTGGCTTTGATCGACGGGGTGATGGAACATGATTACGGTACGATCGATGCTCCGATCGGCCGGGATGAAAAAGACAGACAAAAGATGACTGTGACGGAGAAAAACTCGAAAAAGGCGGTGACTCATTTTCGGGTCGTAGAACGTTTTAAAGATAAGACTTTAGTAGAATGCCGACTTGAAACGGGAAGAACTCATCAGATCCGCGTTCATTTTCAATATATTAAATTCCCGATCATCGGGGATCCGAAATATGGCAGAAAAAGTCAAGTCATGAAAAGCGGTCAAATGCTTCATGCAACACAATTAACGTTGCGTCATCCTCTCAGCGGGGAAGAGATGACGTTTCATGCTCCGCTTCCTGAAGAATTTTCCAAGATATTAGACCAGCTGCGCAAAGAAATGGAGTGAGTTTATGCAGATTGAAAAAGTTGATGTTCTAATGCTTCAATGTGCCAATTATTTTATTGAACATCATCATTACAGTTTTATAAAGACACAGGTCGTAGGAAAAGAAATCTGGCTGGGCAATCCGGCTGCTGAATTTCCTATTATCCATTTGACTTCATTGAGCTACGAATCTTCTTACTTTGATAAGGATCGTCTGATTCGGATCCACAAAGTGATCTCTTCGCTTTTGAAAAGAGAAGAGAAGCTCTTGAATATTCATATTACCCATGAAATGATTGAAGAGAGTGAGGAAGAATTTTATGAAGCATCTTTATATGAGGGACATGTGAGCGGTGTTGATCTGCTTGCGAAATTTCCTGATTTGATGAGTGCCTTTCAATCCAGTGGGAATCTTTCAAGAGATTATCTGGAGATTGCCAGAAAGATCGAGCAGGCCAGCAAAAAAGAAGTCAATCGAAATAACCCGAACTCATCAGGACGTTCTTCGATCTTTAATCAGGTACCGTTGGCAACCAAGATTGTTTTGGTCGTCTGCATTCTGATTTACTTCCTATCTGTGCTGCTGTCGCGCAAATTCAACGAAACGACGACGGCCATTTTACTGGGGGCTTATTATAAAGAATTTGTCTTGATCAATCATGATTTTTGGCGCTTTCTTACTTCCGGATTCATTCATATTTCTTTTTGGCATCTTTTGATGAATATGCTCTCGTTGGTCAATCTCGGCCGATTGATGGAAAAAGTATACGGGGCAAAAAAATATCTTTTGATCTTATTGGGATCCATTATTTCCGGAAATGTATTTTGTTATATCCTGGATGGGAATCTGGTTGCTGTTGGATTAAGCGGGGGCTTATATGGTCTTCTGGCATCGATGCTCGTCTATTTTATTCAATCGGGAATGATCAGAAAACCACAGATCATGTCCAGTATGATCAATATTGTTTTCATTAATTTGATGATCAACCTGATGCCGAATGTTTCCGTATTGGGCCACTTAGGAGGATTTATCGGTGGTCTGTTTCTGTCGCTTTTATTGTATCCGAACAATCTTCTAAACAAGATGAAAAAACATGCAGTAGTGGCTTTTGTCCTGTTCTGCTGCATGCTCACATTGAAATGTGCTCAGGTAAATAGACTCGATCAGATCTATCCGGGAACAGATCTAAATGTTATTTCTGCGCTTGAGACACTGCCGCTTGATTTCTATACCGATCCTCTTTATGAAAATTTGCTTAAATATTATATCAAAAGTGGAATCATAAAATAAAAAAAACCGAACTATTCTGTGTTTAATAGTTCGGTAATTTTATCTGTGTTCTTAAAATGAATTTTTGCAACTTCATTCAATTTTTGCCATCCGTATCGTTTTACGAAATAAAATCCGTCTTCATCGCATTTTGAGGAGGCTCCTTTTGTAAAGCTCATCTCATATTTTTCCTCCATTTTCTCCCATTGCTTTAAAAATGCATAGCGGGCAATGATGGAAGCACAGGCCACTGCCGGATATTTATTTTCTGCCTTCGTTTCAAAGTGCAGATTCGTAATGACGGAAGGCTGATTTTTTAAATAGCGGTAATAATTCTCAAAAGGGGTAAACTGATCGACAACGCATAAAGAAGGGAGCTTTCCATACTTCTTTTTTAAATGAACATAAGCCTGATTGTGCAAGATGGCTTTGATTTGGTTCATGTTATTGAAAGGATGGATCTCATTATATTTTTTGTTGTCAAGAATCAAAAGGCTATATGGAATTGCCTGCATTAAATGCGGAGCGATTTCACAGATCTGTTCGTCTGTACACTGCTTTGAATCTTGAATCTTGTATTTTTTGATCAGATTGATGTTCTCTACATCAAGCAGACAGGCACATACGCAGACACAGCCGAAATAATCACCGGTTCCGACCTCATCGCTTCCTGCCTGAGGAAAAACATCCGACTCTGCCATTTCCTCTTCAAGGATAGAAGGGTCAAAGGCACTTGCATAAATATGAGCATCTTTTCCCTGAAAGACGACTTTATCAGATGTATAAATGCTGATAATGCAGTTTTCGGCTTTTGCTTCAAAGACAATATAAGGATTTTTTGTGGTCCGCTGATATTCTTTGAATGACTCTTTTATTTTATCAATCGTTTCTTGTGAACAAGATAATGAGTAGGTTGGCATAGATCTTCTCCTTATTTGATTATGATAACACAAAATTTGCATTCTTGCCAAAATTAAAGTATTATATTATAGCGAAAGGATGATTTGTTATGTTGATTTCTGCTGATGTATTCCCAATGATCAATATTGGGTGTTTGATATTTTTATTGATTTGCATTCTGATCGGAATAAAAAGGGGCTTTCTGTTGCAACTGGCGAATTTAGCCGGTATGATCGTCAGTCTGATCTTTGCGTTTATGTTTGCTCCGGTTCTGGCGAAACAGATCCGCTTATTTCCCTCATCATTGATCGATCTGGGATATGATTTTTTAAACGAACTGATCTATCCGTATATCAATCAGCTTGCCTGGTTCGTTGTCATCGTTATCTTAATTAAAATCGTGATCCTGATTTTAAAACCGCTTATTAAAATGGTTCAGAAACTACCGGTTCTTAAGCAGTGCAATGAACTGTTAGGCGGTGTATTGGGTGGCGTTCAGGCGCTTTTGTGGATCATGGTTTTATCAGTGATCTTGCGTCTTCCGTTTTTTACGAATGGAAATGTAGTGGTGGAGCAGACAATGATCCGGATTCCGGCCTTGATGATTGAGATGGGGATGGAAAATATGCCGATCAATGCCCAGCAAATTGAAGATGTCGCAAAGATTTTAGATAATTTGCTTGCGGAAAATAAAGATGAAGTTCTTACCGAAGAAGAGATTCAAAAAATCGGTCAGGTCTTGAATGAAGAACAAGTCGAAGCTTTATTGCAATGGCTGAATGAATCGAGAAACAAAGCAGAATAGAGGAGGACTTATGGAAGAAAACAGCAGTTTGCAGCTAAATTTAATTAAAGAATCCATTGCCGCACTCTGTTCTTTTTCTTTGGGAAAAGAAGAGATACTCCGACTGGAGCCTTCTTATGATCCCTTATTGATCAAAAGAGAGTGCAAAAGAGGCCAAGAAGCCTTGGAATGCTGCGTGAAGATGGGACCCTGCAATTTTTACGGCATTAAAGATGTTTTGCCGATTCTTAAAACTGCTTCCAGAGACGGAATCTGCACACCGATCGATTGTGTGAGAGTTGCGGATCTGATCCGCGGATGCAGCGCGATCGTGCAGTATTTTAAATCGTGCGAATTACCGGTTCCGGCATTAAGAGAATTAACGGATTCTCTTGTTTTGCCTTTGAATCTGATGAATCATATTGAAAAATGTTTTAATCCGTATGGAGAAGTCCTGGATAGTGCTTCGGGAAAATTGAAGGAGATCCGGAAAAACTTAAAGCAAGTCGAAAATAATCTGAACATTGCGGCGATGCGCTTTGTTCAATCCAATTCATCAAAGCTTACTGATTCTGTTTCAACAACAAGAAACGGAAGGGTATGTGTCTTGGCAAAGTCTTCTGAAAAAAATAGTTTGGGAGGTTTTGTTCATGGGGAAAGTGCATCCGGTCAGAGCGCCTATGTAGAACCGGCTGCCCTGATCCCTTTGAACAATCAAAAACAGTCTTTGATGGCTCAGGAAGAAGATGAAATCGAACGCATTTTATTCGAAGTTTCGCAAATGATAAAAAAAGAGGCAGACATCCTGGAAGCCGATTTGAATACGTGTGCCGTTTTGGATGCAGTTTTTGCCAAGGCGCAATGGGGACAGAAAAGGGATGGATGTATCGCTCATTTAAGTGAAGCAGACCGGCTTTATTTGAAGAAAGCCCGTCACCCTTTGATCGATTCGAAAAAAGTTGTATCCAATACCTATCGATTGGAAAGTCCGACAAGATTGCTGCTGATAACCGGTCCCAATACCGGAGGTAAAACAGTCAGCCTGAAAACGATCGGATTATTTGTTTTGATGACTTATTGCGGTATTCCGATTCCATGTGAGGAGGCCGAGGTTCCTTTCTATGATCATGTCTATGTTGATATCGGAGATGATCAATCCATTGAGGAGAGTTTATCGACATTCTCCGCACATCTGTTCAAATTATCCAATATTCTTGAAAATGCGACAGATCAATCGCTTGTTTTAGTGGATGAGATCGGATCGGGAACAGATCCGAAAGAAGGCGAGGCATTGGCCATTTCCATTTTAAATGAACTTCGAAACCGCGGATGCAGCACAGTTGCAACCACGCACTATGGCAGATTGAAATCTTATGGTAAAAAACATGAAGATATTCTTTTGGCTTCGGTTCAATTCGATGTCGAAAAACTGCTGCCAACTTATCGTTTTATTGAAGGACTTACCGGACAGTCCAATGCGTTTGATATCGCGCGAAGATTTCATCTTCAGGAAAGCGTCATTAAATATGCTGTTTTTTTGAAAAATCAGGCAAAGAGTGAAGAAGAGATCCTGATTGAAAAGCTGGAAAAGCAGACATTGGAAAATGAGCAGCTGAAAGAAGAACTCAAGAATAAGCAGAATGAATTAACTCAGCAGTTGGAAACTGCAAAGAAAGAACATGCCGAATTTGAAGCCAAAAAGGATAAGCTGATGAGTGAGGCTCAGAAAAAAGCGGATGAATATGTTGAGCAGATCAAAGAAACTGCTGATGAATATTTGGCTGAACTGAAAGAAAAAAGTGAAAACAGCATCAAACCAAATGAAGTGATTGAGATCAAGCATGGATTGAATGAACTTTTGCATGAAGAAGCGATTGAAGAAGAATCAGATCATCGTCCATTCCAAATCGGAGATGCAGTTTTAGTAAAAAACAGCAATCAGGTCGGAATCATTCTGTCGATCAATCGTAAAAATGTTCAGATCGATCTCAACAACATCAAGATCACAGCTAAATTATCGGATTTAAAGCATACCACAAAGAAAAGAGAAGTCATTAAAAACAGACGGGAGCATAAGGAAATGAAGCCGATGAGCTTCAATACGGAATGCAACATTATCGGATGCTATGGCGAAGAAGGAGTTCAGATCATCGATAAATATCTGGATGATGCGATTTTGGCGAAAGCAAAGGTTGTCAAGATCGTTCATGGATCCGGCAGCGGAGCTTTGAGAAATGCAGTCCATAACTATCTTAAGAAGAATAAATATGTTATTTCATTTGAAATAGCGCCGAATAACCAAGGGGGAAGCGGTGCAACGATCGTTACGTTGAGGTAAGCGCTCATGAATGAGTATTTATATGCAAAACTGAAAACATTGCCGCTCGAACCGGGATGTTATCTGATGAAGGATAAGACGGGAACGATCATTTATGTCGGAAAAGCAAAAGTCTTGAAAAATAGAGTCAACTCTTATTTTATGGGGGCTCATAACTACAAAACGACAAAGCTCGTCAGCAATATCGTTGATTTCGATTATATCGTCACGGCTTCGGAAAAAGAAGCACTACTGCTTGAAATCAATCTGATCAAGAAGCATTGTCCTAAATATAATATCATGTTTATGGATGATAAGAGCTATCCGTATATTAAACTGAGCAATGAAACCTATCCGACATTAAAGGTAGTCCGTGATTTGAAGAAAGACCGAAAAGCCAAGTACTTCGGTCCTTTTCCTGATGCGACAGCGGCTTATAATACGATGAAGCTGCTCAACACGTTATATCCGCTCAGAAAATGCCGGACGATGCAGAAGAAGGTCTGTCTTTATTATCATATCGGAGCCTGTCTGGGTCCTTGTGAGATGAAGATCGATCCGGAAGTTTATGCAAAAATGAAAAATGATATCACGAAGTTCTTGAAAGGGGATGTCAAGGATATCAAGAAAGAATTGAAGGAAAAAATGGATCAGGCTATTGAACAGATGGCATTTGAACAGGCAAAAGAAATCCATGACTTGATGATTTCAATCGACCACATCATCGATAAGCAGCAGATCCAGACTGAAAACAACAAGGATCTGGATGTATTCAATTATTATGCAGATAAAGGCTATCTCGCTATTCAGGGATTTTTTGTCCGTCATGGAACATTGCTGGAAAAAGAATTATCTTTGACACCGTTATATGACGATCCGCATGACAGCTTCATCTCTTTTATTCTGCAGTATTATCAGGAGCATCCGATGGCAGATGAACTGATTGTTCCTCTTGAAATCGATATTTCTTCTTTGAATGAACTTTTGGATCAGAAGATATCTCAGCCATTTAAAGGCTATCGTCTAAAACTGTTGGATATGGCGAAAAACAATGCAAAAAACAATTTGATTCAGAAATTCGATGTGTTGGAAAGAGTGCAGGATAATCAGGATGAGAGCTTAGATGAATTGGCACGGCTTTTGCATCAAGACAGCGTATCCCGTATTGAAATTTACGATAACTCGCATATTTCGGGACATTTTACTGTTGCCGGTGTGGTCGTTTATGTTGATGGCGTACCGAGCAAGAATGATTATCGATTATATAAACTGCATACTCAAAACAGCGATGTGGATTCCATGAAAGAAGTCTTCTACCGCCGTTATTTCAGAATGCTGAATGAAAACGGGCCTTTTCCGGATCTGATCCTGGTCGATGGCGGTTTGAATCAGATCCGTGCGGCAAAAGAAATCTTAGATCTTCTGGACATTCATGTCACGATCTGCGGCCTGGTTAAAAATGAGAAACACCAGACTTCGAATCTGATGAATGAAGAAGGAGAAATCATTCCGGTTTCTTTGGAATCACCTTTGTTTTTCATGCTGACAAGAATGCAGGATGAGGTGCACCGCTTCGCAATCAGCTATCATCGCAAGCTCAGATCAAAGGCTCAGACAAAATCGATTCTGGATGATATTGAAGGAGTGGGAGAAGTGAGAAAGAAAAAACTTTTAAATCATTTCAAGAGTTTCAAAAGGATCCAGGCTGCCAGTGTTGAGGAACTCAGTGAAGTCGTTCCGAAAGAGGTGGCTTCCAATATTTATGATGTGCTTCATTCCTGAGCAAAAAAAGCCTCTTTGCATACTATGATAACAGGCAAGGAGGAAAGGAAATGAAAAAGATTCTTACCAAAAGGGAAAAAGAAGTTTTTGAATTGCTGGTAGATAATTTCGATACAAAAGAAATTGCCTATAAGCTGAAAATCAGTGAAAAAACTGTAAGAAATCATATTTCAAATGTGATCTTAAAGCTTGCGGTAAAAGGACGTGCTCAGGCTGTTGTGGAATTAATTAAGTGCAATGAAATAGAAATTTAATGCCGAAGAGAGTGGCTGTGTGCTATAATATTTGAGTGAGGTGATTTCATGCAAAAGAAAAGAATTGCTTTGATTCTGATAGTTGCAATGTTCGCATTCGGATGTCTTATGAAAATAAACAGCAAGTTTGATGTGCTGGCCAGATATCCTTATACGGAATATATGAGTGAAGAAGACGGAAATCTGATTCGAAATCACTTAGATAAAAATGAAATTGAATATATCATCGAATATGCTATAGCACCAGCTGATTTCGTTCGCTATCTTGAAGTGGATGGATTTAATATTTATGACATTGCACAATACAATGCCATCGGTAAGGAATTTGTCAATATTTCACCGGCAAATTGTGTTCAACTCGTCAATCTCTTAAAAGATCATGAAATGTCCTTGGAAAACTGTGTTTCTTATTTATACGAGTATTCAGCTGAAGCCATGATCCTTTATTTGGAAAAAGGCGATGTGATCGAAAGCTCTTTTTTGGTTTTTGATCCGAGTATTCTTTCTTTGGATATCTCTTCTTATAACAGCGTCGGATATTATGCACCTCGTGATCTGGTTCGCATCTCTTCGATTCAGACAGTGAAAAATCAACCGGTTTATCTTCGAATTGAAGCACAGAAGGCACTGCATGATATGTGTGCTTTGGCAAGCGAAGATTTACAGGAAAACAGTTGCGGCGGGTTAGTGATCAAAGAAGGATATAAGTCGTGGGAACAGATTGAAAATGATCCGATTATTGAATTCGCAAATAGTGAATTGAATCGTGTCGGTCATAATGAACATCAATTGGGACTGGCCGTTGATTTTGCATTATTGGATGAGGAACAGGATTTTGCCGGCTCAGTGCAGGCCGCATGGCTGAAGGAGCATAGCGAAGAATTCGGTTTTATCTTATCCGATCCGAGCAATCTCACTCATTATCGTTTTATGGGAAAACCTTCCAGGGAGTAGAATTATGGTCAAGACAGCATTGATTGATTCAAGTATACATGGATTCATGCATGTTCATGCATTGCTCCAAACTCATCCTCTGCTTGAATATGTATTTTATTGTGATGATGCAATTATTTCTATCCAAAATAAAAATGAACTGCTTAGAAGGATCAAAAAGGATGTTCGCTTTCTCATCAGCCGTGGGGCACAGCGCATTATCTTGATCGATAATAAGATCTGCAGTCTTCTTTTAAACGATTTGAAAAAAGAATTTCCACAGATTGAATTCGTGGATTTTCTATCGCTTTTTGTCCAAAAGATCTTTTCGTTGAGACCTGAAAAAGTCTTGATCTGTGCCGATGAACAGACGATTGCTCAATGTCGTTACCGCAATGAGCTGAAAGCGCTGGATTCAAAAATGGTAATTGGGCAGAAGTCGTGCTCGCCGCTTGAGAATCTGATCATGCAAGTCAGCGATCCGTTTTTCATTCAGAATTATCTGGAGAGT
>CAZUVT010000008.1:7841-28919 GCA_964623925.1 uncultured Erysipelotrichaceae bacterium | reverse complement strand
AGAAAGCGCGATTGTCAACTGATATTGCTGTTGTTTGGATCTTATGGGCAATCGGTTTGATTATCATGAGTCTTGTGCCGGGAGTTGTAAACTTCATAACGAAGACGCTTGGAATTTATGCACCGATTAATGCGGTTTTCTTAATCATGATTTTCTTGCTTTATTGTATGGTTTTCTATTTGTGTATTAGGTTGTCACTTTTGGAAGATAAGGTAAAAAATCTTGTTCAGCATGTTGCAATGCAGGATGCATTGGTAGATAAAAGAAATAATAAGAATCAGTAACTAATTATCTGATTATATAGAATTCTTAGTAGAAATTTGCTATAAATTCAAGAAAATTAATATCTTGATTAGGTTAATGTGTTAAGTTTTTATAGAGAAAATAGAATTTGAATATATTACAAGTAAACATAGGGGTAAAGTATGATTGAGTTATTAAAAGTCATTTCTTTAATTATATATACTATTTTTTTATCATTTTTAGCAGGAGAATTAGTTTTAAATAAATTGAAGCTTTCTGATAGATTTGTATTTGCTACTCCTATTGGTTTTTATGTGTTTTTGGGTTTATATCAACTTTTAATATATCCGGTACAATATTTTCATCTGAAAGGAATATATTTAGTCTATTCATTATTCATTATTTCTTTATTAATATTGGGATGGGCGATAAAGAATTATGAAGTTTTTTTAAAAAAAAGATTTAATCTAAAAAAAATTATATTGATTTTATTTGTTACATCAATATGTACGATTCTATATTATTTTACTAGTAATGTTGAACTCATTTGTGACAGCTATGCTTTGACTAGTGCAGATAATGATTTATATTTTTATATCCGTATGATTAGCGAAAATTCAAAGTTATCGATGGGAGTGAATTCAACGGATATTATTAATGGGAATCAATTAATTTCAGTCAGCTCATTATATGCTTTTACGGGAATTATCCATATGTTTTCTGCTATGACTGTGATTTTTAATTTGCGTTCAATTACATTGGTATTTTGGTTTTGTTTTATCATCTTAAGAATATTTACATTAATGAATATGTTTAATATTGAGAAACTTTTGAATATAAATAAATATCTTAAGAATATCTATAAAATAACCGTGATTTTCTCGTTATTCATTGGATTTGGATTTGTAAGCGGTTTCTATCCTGTCAATTTTCGATGGTTTACAGGCATGACTTCTATTTTGATTTTTTGCTTAATAAACTATTTTAAGGAAAATAATGATAAATGGATCTTTTTATACTGTATTTTAACATTGGGATTACTTGCATCTCAATCCACACAGTTATTTATTAGCGCTGCATTATTTGTGGTTGCTGCAGTTTATGATTCTGTGATAAATAAAAAGTTTAATGTGCGGATTTTAAGTATAATATCTTTTCCGGTTCTTTTATATTCTGCTTTTTTTATAGCCTACTCAATGAATGAACATTTAATAATGATGATATTTTTGATTTTGTTCATGTTAATAAATATCTTGAGTAAATTTTTCCCAAAATTATTTGATTATAGAATTGTTTTATTAAGTGGAATAACGGCTTTAATTGTGATGATATTATACGGCTTTGTGGGTAAAGGTGCAACTTTTTCATTTTTGGAATCAATAGATTATTTTTCTAAATATACGTCTTGTCTTTTTTTTGATTCTGAATTTGTAAAAAGTCCTTTTGATATATTAGGAAATATAGGCCAACGATTATTATTTTTATGTCCGTTTATTTCCATATTTAATTTTAAAAAGAATAATATAGAGATGAATATATGCAGTATTTTTATGATCACGACCATTTTATTATTCTACAATCCATTAGTCATGCCGTTTGTCAGTACCTTTATGACCGGAATTGTTTACCATCGATTAGAATTATTAATAATTAATTCCGTTTATTATTTTATTTTTCTAAATGTATTGGATGAGAAAAAGGTATACTTTAATAAAATGTTATTAATCAGTGTATTATTATCTTCGGTTACTTTATGTAAAGATGTTGTTGGATATTTGTCTCACTATGATGAATATTCATTGAATGCTGAACCAAAATATAAGATTAGTAACGATGTAATTGAAATTAGTGATTTTTTAGATGATTATTTTTATGATCAGGAAATAACTGTATTATACCCTATAACTATTGCTAATTTAAGGCTATATAATGAGTGTTTCCAAACAAGTACTTTGGTTCCGTATTGGTATCAAAATTCATTTTATCATGATGATTTTATATATAAATATGACGAATTAGATGATCTGATGAAAATACAATGTATGATGGAATTGCCGATTGATTATTTCACGAACTATTATTATGAGTTTGAACCGGAAAGAGTACCTGATCTGAAGCAGATCCTGCTTGAAAGCGATGCGGATATCGTCATCATGAAGAAATGGGCGGATCCGGAGGGAGAAGATCGAATATATCATGAATTATTATCTCAGTTTACTGAAATTATTTATGATAATGATACTTATCAGATCTACCGCATTTATCGCTAGATTAAACATAGAATAAATCTTTTATTCAATACGTGAATTTGTTATAATTAATTTAGTTGTTGAGGAGAATTGTTATGAAAAAGATTATTCTTGTTTTATCTGCACTTTTTGTTTTATTGAGCGGTTGTTCCGGTAAGGAATCTGTTGATGAGAGCTCAATTGAGGAAGAACAACTTCCACTCAGGTATTCACAGCCGATTTATATTGTGACAGAAAAGAATAGCGGCATTGACTCAATCGAAGATCTGAATGATCATGTACTGGCTGTACAGTTATTCTATGATCATGAAAGTAGCGAATATGTCTTGGATCAACTGGCTGATCTGGGGTTGACGGAAGATAATATTTATGAATCGGAGTTTTATGCTGAAATCATTGACTTAGTTCATAATAAACAAATTGATGCGTGGGTCATTTCAAAAGGGGAGCATGAAATGCTTTCCGATTATCGAATTGATTATATACAAGATGAAATGAAAATAATTGCGGAATATCGCATTCCTTATTATGAAGAGGAAGAAATCGATCCGGCTATTTTAAATAATCCTTTGTACAATGAACCTTTTGCGGTTATGTTGACGGGGATCGATGAGCGTGTCGACCCGGATAATTACAAAGCCGCAAGAAATGATGTTGATATCTTATTGTTGGTGGATCCGATAAATCGTCATTTGACAACGATTTCATTTCCTCGTGACAGCTATTTTACCAATGCATGTACAGGATATAAAGATAAATTGACTCATTTTGGTATAAATGGAACGGAGTGCATTAAAGATTCCATCGGGAAGCTGATGGGAATTGAAATCGACTATTTTGTTCAGGTGAGCTTTTCTACATTCTTGGAAATGGTGGATTCTTTAGGGGGAGTCTATGTGGATGTTCCTTTGGACATGCGTATGGACCAGGATAGCTATCGAAATGTTGCCCAGCCTTATGAATTAAGTAAGGGTTATACAAAGCTTTTTGGGGAATGGGCATTGGCACTGGCAAGAAATCGAAAGTATTCCAATCTCTATAATGGGGATTATGGGCGGATCAGAAATCAGGCACTTATTCTGAATGGCATCATTGAGAAGATTGCAGAGCATCCGTTTTTGCTAAGCTGGGCCGGTTGGAGCTGGAAACAGGAATATCTGGCTTATCACAACTTCACAAGCGAAGATCTGAAAGCTTTGTTTGCTTTGGCAAAGACCTTTGAAGATGGATATACTATCGATAATTATTTCATGGAAAACAATGGTTCAACCACCGAATCGGGAATGTCAATCGGTCTTATTCCGGATTATTCCTTGCAGATTGCTAAACTCAAAGCGCAGTATACATTAGGTGAGGAAATAGATGAAACTTCCCCATATTATGAAGCAGCTATGACAGGGTATGTTACAGGAGGTGCCGGAACTTACAGTGATGGCTATATCGGCGAAGAATATCAGTTGGAAGTAAGAACCGAAAAGAATTTGCAGAAGAATCAGGAAGCAGGGGATTCGGAAGAATAAAACAAAGAACGATTTTGATCAGTCGGTCAAAATCGTTTTTAATTATTCTTTTAAATAGAAAAGAGCGTATTTGATTTGAATGAAAATTATGCATTGAAAGAACCGATCATTTTTAATATAATATTTGCAGGAGACTTTTTATGAATTTAATATCCTTTCAGTTCATCGGATTTATGATATTACTCTTTGTTTGTTATCATTTTTTTGAAAATCTGTTTTATCATAAGATTATATTATTAAGTGCCAATATTTTATTTTATTATTTTTTTATTGCCAATGATGCGATTTTATTGATTTTTATGATTTGCGGTTCTTATATGATCTGTCGGTTCATTCCAAATCATTCTAATAAGAAGATACTGATGTTGATCATAGTTTTGCTGTCTTGCGGTATTTTGTTTTATTATAAATACAGTGCTTTTTTCTATGAGTGCGTGAATACGATTTTTAAAACATCTTTTACGTTAAAAAAGACGATCATCTCACCTTTAGGACTTTCTTTCTATACCTTTAAAATATTAAGTTACTGTATTGATGTTTATCATGGCAAGATAGAGAAATTGTCCTTTTTAGACTATTGTATCTATGTTTCATTTTTTGTTCAATTAGCATCCGGACCGATCGAAAGATATGAAAATTTCTCGAATTCATTAAATAGAAGACAAAGATTTGACTATGAACTATGTAGAAACGGATTCATTTTAATGATGATGGGTATGTTTGAAAAAATGGTTTTTTCAGATAATCTCGCTATCTTGGTGGAAAAGATCTTTTCCATGGAAAATGCGGAAGGGAGTACGATTCTTGTCGGAATCTTTTTATATTCTTTGAATCTGTATCTTGATTTCGATGCCTACAGCAATATCGCAATCGGTGCAGCTAAATGTCTTATGATCGAGACAAAGCCGAATTTCCGAACACCTTATTTTGCAGTATCTTTGAAAGATTTCTGGGATCGATGGCATATCTCATTATCGACCTGGTTTCAAAATTATATTTATATTCCTTTAGGAGGAAGCCGGAAAGGAACGATTCGAAAATATTGCAATTTGATCATCGTCTTTTTGATCAGTGGTCTTTGGCATGGAGCGGCCTTGAATTTTGTTTTATGGGGATTTCTTCACGGCTTGTTGCAAGTTGCTGAAGATCTGATCCGCCGGTGCATCAGAATCAGGAATAAGGTGATTTTGTTTGTGACGCATTTGTTTACACGCTGCTGGACATTTGTCTTAGTGAGCTATCTGTGGCTGTTTTTTAGAATAAAGGATGGGGCTGTTGCGTTGAATCTGATTCAAAGATCATTTTTAGGGTGGTCAGATTTTCATTTTGATTTTTCTTTACTTGGATATAATGAAAAAGAGGGGCAGTTTTTCATTGCTTTGATCGGTTCCTTTTTTATCATAGAATTATTGCGTTATCGGACTGATGCTCTAAAATGGTTTTCTGATCGCAGTCCGATTTTTAGATGGATCGTCTATGTTTCCATGATCGTTATTTTTGTTCTTTTCGCGGCATATGGCTCAGAATATGATCCAAATTATTTCACGTACTTTGAGTTTTAGAGGGATAAGCTATGAGATTGATTTTAAATGGGATGAAAATATTAATAAAAGCGATGCTTCTCTGCCTGATCGCAGTCGGAGTAATTTTATATTGTTCGGCTGCGCTGAGAATAAAAAAAATAGAACTTCCGAATGATACATCAAATAAGGTGGCAGGTTTTTATGCCTTGGAAGAAAACTCCATGGATGTGCTTTTTTTGGGGACTTCTCATTCCTATTATGCCTTTAATCCGGCTGTTTTCTATGAAAGAACCGGTTTGAATTCTTATGTATTCGCCGGTGAGTGCCAGCCAATTGGGGTAACTTACCATTATTTTATCGAGGCTTTGAAGACACAGAAACCCAAAGTGGTGGTCTTGGATCTCTTCAGTCTATTGCCATCTTCTCAAGGATGCCAGACAAGCGGGATCATTCAAAAAAATCTTGAAGATCTGAAAACAAGCGGAAATAAATTCAAAGCTTTGGATCTGTTGGAAGATGAAGAGGAACGTTTTAATGCAAAATTTGATCTGATGCTGTATAGAAGTCGTTGGAGTGAGATCGAAGAAGAGGAATGGCTTTATCCGCTTTCAGATCATTTTAATCCGACTTTTGGTTTTACCTCCGGTTGGCCGGGAAGTAATGATGTTTTTGAAAGACCGGTATATTATACGACCAATCAGAAAAGGCCGATTGAAAGTCAGCTTTCTTATTTGGAATATATCGTTTCTTTAGCTAAGGAAAATGATATTGAATTGATCTTGTTTAAAACGCCTTTTTATGAAGAAGAGGAAGATTTTAAGACGATGAATATGTTGGCGGAATTTGCTTATCTTCATGAGATTCCGATCTTGGATATGAATTTAGATTACAATAAATATGATTTCAAATTCGATGTAGATGGCGATGTATGGCATTGCAATGTCCGCGGTGCAATCAAAGTGACTAATGTCATTGCGGAGTATATTAATGAGCATTTTGATATTGAGTCCGTGAATGCAGATATATACAGGCAAGAGTATCAGGATCTGTACTTCAGCACTTTACAGACATTCTGTTGGACATTGAAAGATGCCGATCAGCTTTCAAAGTTTATTGATTATACGGATTTGACTATGATTATCAGTTATCCGGGATTTGATCATACCGCTGTTACGGATCAAAATCAGAAAAATTTGTATGATCTCGGTTTGGAACTGAATTTGAAAAAAGAAGCAGGGATTAAATATGTTGCGGTGATCTCTCACAGACAGATCTTAGATTCCATTAAAAGTCAGGATGAACTTGAGTATGTCGGAACTTGGCAGGATCACTATGTTTTTATCAATACTTCGTTTGAACAACATACTTCAATTGATGACTTGGAAATGACCGTCGATCAAAAGGGAATCAATGTTGTCATTATTGATAACTTTACTAAGAAAGTGGTAGGCAAGATCTGCATTGAGACGGTTGATGAGTTTGAAATTTCGTATTAAGGAGGGATTGAAATGAAACAAAAGATAAAGATCATATTCCCTATATTAGGTGTGCTTGCATTGATCTTTTTGCCTCTTGTTTTTTCTAATAAGGGAATCTTACTCTTTTATGGAGATTCATCCGAGCAGATGCTTCAATTTTATCTGGGTGGATGGGAAAAGGTGCATTCAGGTTCTTTAGGCCTTTGGGATTTTTCCAATGCATATGGTGCCAGTTCATTTTGTGAAGTTTATTATTATCTGACAAGCCCGTTTTTCTGGTTTTGCTGTCTTTTACCGAAGGAATGGATCGTTTTTTCATTCTTAACTTTGAATATGTTGAAATTGTTTTTGGCGTATATCTTTGCTTATCAATGGTTGAAAAATATCCTTCATAAAGATTATATCGCTGTGATTGGCGCATTAGCGGCAACTTTCTGCGGGTGGGTCTGCTTTTTATTCCACTACAATTTGTTTCTGGATACATATTTTCTTTATTTTTTATTGCTTTATCTTGCGGATCGGTATCTGTTTGACCGGGGCAATTTTTTGGGAATCACGCTTGCCGTGGCCGCTTTATGCATCATCAATTATTACTGCGCTTATATGTTTTTGCCGTTTTTGATGATCTACGCATGTGTCCGGCTGCTGAGCGAATCCGAATATGATCTGAAAGAGTTATGCCGGTTTTTGGGAAAAATATTCGGATCCATCTTGTTGGGAGTGGGATTAAGCTGCTTTGTTCTGCTTCCATGTGCTCAGATCGTCCTAATGTCTTCACGTCTTTCAGATAATGCAGTATCTTTATTTCATCCCGTCAACTGGAAAGTCATTTATCGCATCATCACATCACTTTTTTCACCTGTTATTCATCGCTACGATTCCAATTTATTCATTGCCTATGAAACAGGAAATGGATTGGGATGGAGTGGTGGATTAAGCCTATATACTTCCATTTTTGTGGTGTTATTATGTATGGCGGTTCCTTTTATGAAGAATAAAAAGAAGAGAAATGTTTATCTGGGAACCTTTGCTTTATTTGGTTTCATGTTGATATTTCCGGTTTTCTATAAGCTTTTACAAGGAAGCCTGGAAAGCCGCTGGTATTATATGATTGCTTTGTTTAATATTTATGTTGCGGCCAATATCCTGAATGAAGTGGATGAAAAAAGAATCGATGGAAAGAAATTATGCATTTCTGCTTTAATAATGATTCTGATGATTGGTCTATTTATTGTGTTCAGTTATTATAAATGGCTGATGAAAGATGTTCGTTTCTTGATAAAAGTCATGGCCGGAATCTGTCTGTTGTTAATTCTGTATTTATTTGCAACTCTGAAAAATAATAAGATCATTTTGATCATCCTCGCTATGACAGAAGCCATCTTGCCGATGAAGATGATGTTTCATGAAGACGGATACATCAAAGCAGAAGATCTGCAAATGGAAATTCATGATCTGGATTTTGTTATTGACTACTTGAAAAGCATTGATCCGATGTTTTATCGGATCGGATTTTCCTCAAGAATGGATCGTTTTTATGAAAATATGCCTTTTATGAACAACATCGCTTCGACAACTGTTTATTCATCACTTTACAATTTCTATCAGGAAGATTTTTTGGCGAGATTTAAGAAAGGGTGGAAAATCAATTTAAATACCGGCAGAATCAAAACAGATAATTTAATGGGTGTCAAATACTGGATCAGCGATCAGGATGATGAAGTGATACCGTATGGATATTTATTTGTGGAAAAGATGGTGGATTATAATATTTATTTGAATAAGAGATGTCTTTATCTGGGATTTGCAACAGATAAGACTTTGAATGAAGAAGTCTTTAAATCATTGAGCTTCATCGATCAGGATCGTTTATTGCCTTTCTATATCATCACAAAGGACAGTGAAAACTTTCAGTATGAGTTTTTTGATTCCATGTTTCAGATCGGGGGTGATTGGGATCCAAGACATATTGAAATAGAATTGAGCAATGACCGAAGCGGAACGATCTTAACTATAGAAAATCAAGATCTCTGCGATGTGAATGTGACTTTGTATAAAGAGGGTACGGAAGTTCATTCTCAGCATTTTGTTCAATATAATTACATCAGTTTTTACTATCCTCCGGATATTGCGTTTGATAAGATCGTGATCGAAGCCCCTTATGCAACAGAGAAAAGTGATCCATTTCATATCTATGCGGAACAGTTGGTCGGATATTATGAAGAACATACCGATAATTTGACAACGTTCTACGATGTGCATCAGGCAAACGACAAGATAGTTGGAAAAATCGATTTAGATCAAGCAATGATGGTCATGACCAATATTCCTTATGATCCGGGCTGGCATGTAAAAGTGAACGGTCAGGAAAAAGAAGTCAAAATCGTTGATTTGGGATTTGTCGGATTTGAATGTGACGAAGGTTCCTTTACGGTGGAACTTACATATTGGCCTTCATCTCTTACTGTGGGAATTGTTATTTCTGTACTTTCGGGATTATTTTTAGTATACTTAATTTGCAAGAGGAAAAAGAAATGAAAAAAGTAAGTGTTATCGTACCGATTTATAATGTAGAAAAATATTTGGATAAATGTCTGGATTCGTTAGTTCACCAAACCTTGGAAGAGATCGAAATTCTGGCGATCAATGATGGAAGTCCGGACAATTCGCAAGAGATCGTTGATCGTTATGTAAAAGAATATCCGGATAAAGTCAGAAGTCTGATCAAGCCGAATGGGGGAATTGCTTCTGTTCGAAATTATGGCATTGAGCATGCGAGCGGGGAATATATCGGATATCTCGATGGCGATGATTATGTAGAATTGGATATGTTTGAAAAGCTGTATAATGCTGCTAAGAGAGAAGATGCCGATGTTTCGATCTGTAACTTTTATTTTACCTACGAAGATCACGAAGATCCGTATGTAGACGGTCCATACTATTCATGCAAGGAAATGATGATCAAATTGCATGCGGTTTTATGGAATAAGATCTACCGCACCGATTTTGTGCGGGAACTGGGTATCAGGTTCATTGAAGGGTATCGCTATGAGGATGCTTCCTATATGTATAAATTGACCCCGTATATGAAGAAATTCATCTTCGTGGATGAGCCGCTCTTGCATTATGTTCAGCGTCCGGGATCTTCTATGGCGTCGCACAATCATAAAGTCAAAGAAGTAGTTTACATATTTGAAGACCTATATGATTATTTTAAAAGCAAGGGGCTTTATGTGGAGTACTATGAAGAATTGGAGTATTTGTCGATACGTTTTTTCTTAGGTCAGCCATTCAGAAGTGCAGTCAAGATTCAGGATCGATCAGATCGAAAGAAAACTTTAGAGATGCTCTACAAGACACTGCATGAAAATTTCCCGAATTGGAAGAAAAATCGATATTTGAATACACTGCCGGGTTTGAAAAATAAATATTTCAAAACTGTCAATTCTCTCACATTCAAGTTCTATTCTTTTATCTTTAAATATGCAAAATAGTCGGATTTATCCGACTTTTTAAACCTTTTGCAGTTACTGGACGAAGATGTTAAACCATGGTATAATAAAACAAACATAGAAAGGACGTAACTATGTTATTTAGCAGCTTGGAATTTCTTTTGCTATTTTTGCCGATAGTGATCGTTTTATATTATTGTATTCCAGCAAAACATAGAAATGCGCGGAATTGTTTGCTTTTTGCTGCGAGCCTGTTTTTCTATGCCTGGGGAGAACCGATCTATGTTTTTCTGATGATTGCAGAGATCCTGATTAACTACTTCCTGGCCTTGGTTTTAGAGAAAAGTAAAAATGCTAAAGCGATTCTTGCTTTAGCTATTTTAATTGATGTGGGATTGTTGATCTTTTTCAAATATACAAATTTTTTCATTGAAAATCTCAATTGGATCTTTCAGATACAATTTAAGAAACTGGAGCTGTCTTTGCCGATCGGAATCAGTTTTTATACTTTCCAGATCTTATCTTATATGATCGATGTATATCGTAAGAAAGTTTCTGCTCAGAAGAATTTTCTGATCTTGGGAACTTATGTTGCCTTGTTTCCTCAGCTGATTGCCGGACCGATCGTCCGATATATTGATGTGGAAGCAGAAATGAAAAACAGAAAAGAATCAATTGATTTGTTTGCAGAGGGTCTTAGAAGACTGATCGTGGGGTTAGGAAAGAAAGTGATCTTATCGAATCAGCTTGCTATTTTGGCAAATATCTTATTTGTCAATGCCGAAAAAATTGAACTGAACGGATTTCTGGCTTTGCTGGGAAGTGTTGCTTTTACATTCCAGATCTATTATGATTTCAGCGGATACAGCGATATGGCGATCGGATTGGGAAAAATGCTTGGATTTCAATTCCTTGAAAACTTCGATTATCCGTATGTATCCAAGTCAGTCACTGAGTTTTGGAGAAGATGGCATATCTCTTTGGGAAGTTGGTTCAGGGATTACATCTACATTCCTCTTGGAGGAAATCGAGTCAGTAAATTAAAGTGGCTTCGCAATATCCTTGTTGTATGGATGCTGACGGGATTTTGGCATGGAGCCAGCTGGAATTTTATATTTTGGGGCCTTTATTTCGGGGTTTTATTATTGATAGAAAAGCAGTTTACAAAAAAGGTGCTGGAAAAGCTTCCGATCATCAATCAGTTGATTACTTTTTTTCTTGTAAATATCGGATTTATTATCTTTAATTCTGAGTCCATGCAACAGGCAAAAGAGATTTTGATTCTATTGTTTACCGGAAGTTATCAAATCAATTTCCAATTGCTTGCCTCATTGGATGTGCTGCATCTATGGCCATATTTTATTCTTTCAGTTATAGGGGCAACGCCTTTGGTGAAAAAAGTTGTTGAGCGATTTAATGAAAATATCTTTTTCGGAATCTTATCAGACTGTTTCCTTTTTGTAATTTTGGGGATCTGTTTGGTATTTCTTGCAACCGGAAGTTATAATCCGTTCTTATATTTTAGATTTTAGGAGGATGTCGTATGAAAATTTCACTTGTAGTTCCTTGCTATAATGAGCAGGAAACAGTTCGGATCTTTTATGAAGAAACTGTAAAAGTTTTAAAGGAGATCGGCTATGAATATGAAATCATTTATGTCAATGATGGTTCTAAAGATAAGACCTTAGAAAGATTAGTCGAACTTTATGAGGAACATCCGACTGAGATCAAGGTCATTGATTTCAGCAGAAATTTTGGAAAGGAAGCAGGAATGTTTGCGGGACTTGAACATGCCAGCGGCGATTATATCACGGTGATGGATGTGGATCTACAGGATCCGCCGGAAATGCTGAAAGAAATGATCAAGGGAATTGAAGAAGAGGGTTATGATATTGTCGGGACAAGACGGGTATCAAGAAAAGGAGAACCGCCGATCCGCAGCTTTTTTGCCAGACAGTTTTATAAATTGATCAATCGTTTCATTGATGTAGAAATCGTCGATGGGGCAAGAGATTACCGTTTAATGAAGAGGAATGTTGTGGATTCAATTTTATCCATGAGAGAAAAGAACCGATTTTCCAAAGGGATTTTTGCTTGGGTGGGATATAAGACCAAATATTTGGAATATGAAAATGTTGAACGGGTGGCAGGAGAGACAAGCTGGTCTTTTTATAAATTGCTGCTCTATGCATTAGATGGCATTATTGCCTTTACGACAGCGCCGCTTCAGATTTCGACGCTGTTGGGGTCTTTTGTTTCTTTTATTGCCTTTTTATACATGATCTTCGTCTTTTTTAAAGCATTGATGTTTGGTGATCCTGTAGCCGGATATCCGTCCATGATCGTTATTATCTTATTTTTAGGCGGGATCCAGCTTTTGGCAATCGGCATTATCGGAACTTATTTGTCGAAATTATATATTGAAGTGAAGGATAGACCGATTTATTTGGTAGAACATATTTACAGTAAGGAAGAACAAGAATGAAAAAAGCAATTTTACTATCGGCTGGGTTTGGTACCAGATTAAGACCGATCACTTTGACGACTCCGAAGTGTCTTGTAGAGATTCACGGAAAACCGCTTTTAAATTGGTGGTTCGATCTTCTTGAAATGCATGGATTTGAGGAAGTGTTGATCAATACTCATTATTTGAGTGAAAAGGTTGATGCATTCATCCTTCATGATTATAAAGGAAATCTCAAGGTGACGATTGCCTATGAACCGGTTTTGCTCGGCAGTGCGGGAACGATCAGGAACAACCGTTCTTTCTATGAAAACGAAGATGATTTTACGATCATTTATGCCGATAATCTTTCGGATATCAATTTATCCAAAATGAGGGATTTTCACAAGGAAAATCATGCCTGTTTTACCATGGGAATGTTTCATACCAATCGGCCGAAGGAATGCGGCATCTGTGCTGTGGATGAAAACAAGACGGTAATTGAATTTGTTGAAAAACCGTCAGAGCCAAAATCGGATTTGGCCAATGCCGGAATCTACATGGTAAATAAAAATTGCTATGATCTTTTTGATGAAGATTCATTTGATATTGGAAAAGAAATCCTTCCGCGATTGGTCGGAAAGATGAAAGGATATGCAGTGGAAGATTATCTGTTAGATATCGGATCGCTTGAAAATTTGGAAAAAGCAAGGAGGGAATGGCAATGTGATGATCATTTCGAAAACACCGCTGCGGATTAGCTTTGTGGGCGGTGGAACGGACATTGCATCTTATTACGAAAAAAGTGCAGGTTGTGTATTAAGTACTGGTATTGATTTGTTTGTTTATGTTATCATTCAAAAGCGGTTTGATCATCTTGTTGTCGTTAATTATTCTAAAAAAGAAGTGGTCAACAATGTGAATGAGGTACAGCATGATCTTGTCAGAGAAGCGATGAAAAAAGCCGGAATCGTGGATGGTGTGGAAATAACGACACTATCTGATATTCATTCCAAAGGCAGTGGATTGGGATCAAGCAGTGCCGTTACAGTCGGATTGTTAAATGCCTTTTATTCCTATATGGGATTGCAGAAATCAAATCGTGAGATTGCCGAGGATGCTTGCGATATTGAAATCAATATTTTAAAAAGTCCTATTGGAAAACAGGACCAATATGCGGCAAGCTTTGGCGGATTAAGACGGTATCAGTTTAATCCGGATGGCTTTGTTGATGAAAAGAAAATACAGTTGAGTCACGAAAGTGAAGAGAAACTGAATCAAAATCTGTTTCTTGTTTATACCGGAGTGGTTCGGGAAGCAAATGAGATCTTAAAAGATCAAGGTAAGCATGCATCGGATAATGCACACAATCTGGATGAGATTGCGAAAATGCCGGATCGGTTGATTGAGCGGCTTCGCAGAAATGAGGTGGAAGCAGTCGGAGAAATGCTTCATGAAAACTGGATGATCAAAAAACAGCTCTCTTCTGCAGTTTCAAAACCGGAAATCGATGCACTTTATCAGCTTGGAGTAACAAATGGTGCTATCGGTGGCAAGCTTTTAGGAGCGGGTGGTGGAGGCTTTATCCTGTTTTATGTTCCTGAACAGAATCATGCCCGGTTCAAAGAGGCAGTGGGAAAAGAATATCGCATTTTACTGATTCACTTGGTTCATGCCGGAACACGGATCGTGTTCTATGATTAAAGGAGAAAAATATGCTATTTGATCGATATAAAATGGAATTGATGAATGAGATCAACAATTTAAGCAGTGATTCATTGAATTCTCTTGTTGAGGTAATTTTGGAAACTTACCGCAAGAATAAAACAGTCTATGTCTTTGGAAATGGGGGATCTGCTGCAACAGCCAGTCATTTTCAATGCGATATCGGAAAAGGAACTCAGGTAGAAGGGCAGAAAAGACTGAAGGTATTAAGTCTTACTGATAACATTGCCATTATGAGTGCCATTTCTAATGATATATCCTATGATGATGTTTTTTCTTATCAGCTGGAAAATCTTGTGGAAGAGGATGATCTGATTATCGGAATTTCTGCATCCGGGAATTCCGAAAATGTCGTTCGTGCTATGAAACTTGCAAAATCGGCAAGAGCCAAGACTTTTGCCATTGTGGGTTTTGATGGCGGAATCATGAAAAAGATAGCAGATCAGCATATTCATATTCACTCTTACAATTATGGCGTGGTAGAAGATATGCATCTGATTATCAATCATCTTACATCCCAAAGAATAAAAGAGATCAGAATCCATGAATAAAGCGTTGTTTTTAGATCGTGATGGAATCATCAATATCGAAAAAAACTATCTTTATCGCATTGAAGATTTTGAATTTATAGAAGAAACAATGGACTTGATGAAAGCTGCGCAAGAAAAGGGATATCTTATTTTTATTGTAAGCAATCAGGCAGGAATTGCTAAAGGGAAATTTTCCGAGGAGCAATTCTTGGATTTGAATAAATGGATGCTGGATGAATTAAGCAGAAAAGGGATTGCGATAACCGAGTCGCTTTACTGTCCTTATCATAAAGACGGCATCGTCTTAGAATACACGAAAGAAAGTTTTGACAGAAAACCTAATCCGGGAATGTTATTGAGATTGATTGAGAAATATCGTATTGATCCCGATCATTCAGTGATGGTTGGAGATCGATTTTCAGATGTGATTGCAGGTTATAGGGCATCTGTTAAGAATTTATTTTTATTAGAAAAGGAATATTCCTATCGCGACTATCTGCCGGAAGAATTCCCGGAAATAGTTTTTTCTACAGTTTCAAAAATCAGCAGGATAATTATTAAATAAAGCTTAATTTAGCAGGATTAGTTAGACAAAGGATATGAAAAATGATATGATAAACTAAATATGAGATTAGCGAGGTGCTGTATGAGTAAAATAAAGCTTGATAAAAAGAATAAAATTGCTATAGGCGTAGTAATCGGACTGATCGTTTGCATTATCTTCGGTGCAACTTTTAATATATATCGCAATGTTAAGGAACTGTTCGGTTCTACAACTAAAAGACCGGAAATTGTAGATAGCGATCATGAAAGTTCCGATAAAGAAATCGGTACTTATGTTTTACATTCAAATCCGACTTCTCTTCAGCAGGAAATCTATGATGAATTGAAAGCAAAGATGGATGAGTATTCAAAGGGAAGTACGGAAGAACTTTCATTTGATATCTGCGGTTTAGTTGCGAAATCCTTTGTTGCAGATTTTTACACATGGACAAATAAAGTCGGAAATTATGATGTGGGCGGTATGGATTATGTATATGGGCCAAATCATTTGAATATTTCCACATATGCCCGTGATACTTTTTATAATGACTTAGATCTATATATCAAAGATTATGGAAGCAAAGATCTGTTGGAAGTCGATAGTATTACAGTCAATGTGTCTTATGCAGAACCCTATGTTTTAGATGATGAACATACATTCAATTCTTCGTTCTATGTTCTTGCGAAATGGACATATAAGAATAGCAATGTTCTGAATACTGCTGATTTCCAGAATCGAGGAAGTTTCATTATCGTTTATAATGAGAATAATAAGCGATTCGAAATCGTTTCATTAGTCGAGTATGATTAGGAGGGGTGAATATGAAGAAGAAAAATAAAAAATTGAATATATTCAAACTTCTGGACATTATCACGGCTGTTTCGATGGCGATTGCTTTGATTGTCGGAATCGTATTGACGGTTAAGGTTTTAAAGTTTGCATCCGTTCTTCCGCAAATTATTTATTCTGTGGTAATCATCCTATTCTGTGTGTTGCTGCTGATTTTGATTTCGTCTGTATTAAGTCTTATCTATAACAAGAATCATGTGATTCGAGGGATTTCTTATTTCTTGACATTGCTTTTGATTATCGGTGGCTTATATGGTACATCGGTTTTGGGAAGGGTCAGCAAGAATATTGATAAGATCACAAATCCGGGTAATATGGCACAAAAGAAAGTTGCAGTATTTGTTACATACAACAATACAGATATTTTATCAATCGATGATATTGCAAATTGCCGTTTTGGCATTATCGATAATAACCTCAGCCATGAGGGACGTTTAATGCCGATGGCAGAATTGAAAGATAAAAAAATCGATGTACAGTATGTGGAGTTTGAGACTTATAAGGATATGCTGGATGCGCTTTATATCGGAGATATTGATGTAGCCGCGCTTCCGAGTTCTTTCCGTTCTTTGATCAGCTATAGCGAACCGGTTGATGAAGACATAGAGGGTGTAGAAGAGGAAGAAAATGAGAATTCTGAAGAACAGTTGAGCTTTGCTTCAGCCGAGGAATTGGAAGAAGTATTGAATTCCATGGCTGTTATCTATGAATATGAACATGAAATTAAGGAAGAAATTGCTTCGGCCAATACAAATATTGACGTTTTAAAGGATCCGTTCAGCGTTCTTTTGCTTGGTACCGCAGACGGTTTATCGGATACGATGATCCTGGCGACTTTCAATCCGGTTAATTTTACCGTGACTATGACCAGTATTGCCAGAGATTCCTATGTTCCGATCGCATGTTACTCAGGCGGTGGCAAAGATAAGATCAATGCCGCACGTTCGTTAGGAATTCAATGCGCAATCGATACAGTTGAAAATCTGACAGGTGTGGAGATCGACTTCTATGTGGAAACGAATTTCCAAGGAATTGTTGATATTGTCAATGCCATGGGCGGTGTTGTTTTGGATGTTCCTTTTGAATTTGTCGGACAGGATCCGGGTGATATTCGTGGTAATTATACGGTTTGGGTGCCGGCCGGCGAAAACAATCTGAATGGTGAACAGGTTCTGGCCTTTGCCCGTGAACGTTATAAATTTGCAGATGGAGATTTCAGTCGCCAAAGCAATCAGCAGAAAGTTATCTGGGCAATTGCGAATAAATTGTTGAATACAAGAGATATTAATACGATTTTAGATGTTCTGGATGCAGCCGGAAACAATGTTTCAACCAATATGCCGATGGATAAGATCGTTTCTTTACTGACTTATTCAGTCAATGTCATCAATTACAGCTATGGAAAAGATGCAACGGTATTGGATATGAAAACTTCGCGTTTTACCGGTGTCAATGATACATGGTATCCATCTTTTGCGCCATCCGGACTTTACATCTATAAGATCTATAATTCTTCCATTCAGCAAAATGTGGCTTTGATCAATCGTAACCTTCAAAAAGATAAAACATTGAAAGGAATCGGTAATTTTGAATTCAATATCATTTATCCATATTTTAGGGAGCCTCTATATACGGTTTCATTTGCCGAGGTGAACGAGCGTGAAAAACCGAAAGATGTTTTGGCAAATTATGTCGGAAAAGAGTTAAAAGTATTGGAAGAATGGTGTAAAGAAAAAGAAATCGAATTGAAAGTAGTTTACGTCTATGAAGGCGATGAAGACTGGGATGAAGAATTGGCTGATGGAATCATTCTGAGTCAAAGTGTTAAAGCAGGTACTTCGCTGGATGAAGTGACTTCAATCACTGTAACAGTAAATAGAAATGAAAAGATCGTTGATTTCAAAGACAAGACATTGGATGAATTGATCCAGTGGGCAGTTGAAAAAGAGATCCGGGTCGATCTGGATACCGGTGCTATCGCTCAGGATGATAAGCGGTGGAGTTTTGACAAAGTCGGTTTGATCGTTAAACAGACTTATGATGCGAAAGAAAATACGATCATTCCAACATATTATGATTATTTGAGATTTGATGCTTCAAAGATCATCAATAAAGTAGATAAAGTTACCTTTGAAGCGCAATTGAAAAAATATGGTTTCACAAATGTTGTGTTTAAAGAGCTTTCATCAGAGGTTTCAACAACTGGAAATCCTGGAGATATTGTTGTGATTCAAGTTGGTGGAGTGACCCGAACAAGCAGTTTTGAATTGAGAAATAACTCAAACACTTATCAAATGACGGTTACTTATCTTCCGGAAGATCCACTCAAAGGAAAAGATACGATGGTAACCTTTGCGGATGAGACCAATGGCTGGACCGCATGGGGTCAGAAAGCAAAAATTGGAGATAAGCTTGTGTTGCCGACAGCTCCGGAAAAGGATGGCTTCAAATTTAGAGACTGGACTTACAATGGTCAGAGTTATCAGGCCGGAGATATGGTTGAAATTACTAAGATCGGTACTACTTTCACGGCTCATTACAGTAAAGATGACAACAAAGATGATAACAAAACCTACACCGTAACATTCTTAGATCATAATGGAAATGTTCTGGCCGTTTATGATAAAGTTAAATCCGGAAGCAATGTGACGGCACCAAGTGCACCAAAAGGGTATGCATACACTTGGAACACAAGTGATCTGGAGAATATCAAGGCAAATAAAACGATTAAGCCGGCAGGGGTCTCCTGTGCTGATGGCTATATCGATAATGGTTACGGATGTGAGATCAAATCACAAATTTCCTTTACGGTTAAATTCTACGATGCTTATAATGGTGTAATAAGCGAACAGAGTATCATACAGGGAAGTGCTGCAATCGCACCTGGAGCTCCTTCAAAGGATAAATACCAGTTTACCGGTTGGGATACGGATTTCTCAAATGTACAAAGCAGTTTAGATATTCATCCGGTATTTGGGGCTTGTTCTGATCCAAACGGAGATATCAACAATGGTTGCGAAGTTCCGTCAGTAGATCCTGAACAGCCGGAAATCAGTTCCGGTGAAGAATCGTCTGATAATTCATAAGATTAGATATGAAAAAGCGATAGTGTATATAAGATAGGCTATCGCTTTTTTCTGTTTAATAGAAGAGTGACTGGTACAAGTCAAGAAGATTTGGTATAATATAATGTGTGAATATACAGTAAGGAAATGTTTATGGATAAAAAAATACTTAGCAATTATATATATAATATTTTATACCAGCTGGTAAAAATAATCCTTCCGCTTGTGATCGTTCCCTATACCATGAATGTGATCGGAGAAGACACACTGGGTATCAGCGATTTTGCCGGAAATATTGCGCAATGGTTTATTATTGTCGGGGTTCTCGGGGTTAATTTATATGGCAATCGGACAATTGCCAAGGTTCGGGATGATCAGGATGAGCTTTCAAAGACATTCTTTGAGATCCTTATTATGCAGATCGTAAATGTCGGACTTGCCTTGATCGGATATTTGATTTATATTCGATTGGCAGTTTCTGAAAATCAATTGATCTATTATCTTCAGGGGCTGACCTTGGTTGCAACGATGTTTGATATCACTTGGTTCTTCTATGGAGTAGAAGACTTTAAAAGTGCTTCGTTAAGAAATATTCTGGTCAAAATAATTGGAGTCGCTCTTATCATTTTGTTTGTCAAGGGACCTGAATATTTGTGGCTTTATGTTGTTATTAATACCTGCTCGGATATTTTCGGTCAGGGAATCATGTTTATTCAGTTGAAGAAATATATTCATTTTGCCAAGGTGAATTGGATAAAAGGTTATTTTAAACATGTAAAAGCGACGTTCGTTTTGTTTATTCCGACGATTGCGATCAATGTTTATACGCTTCTGGATCAGACGATGCTTGGATTTTTATCAGGGAATGTGGCGAATGTAACCTTGTATAAAACGGCACAGGGATTCGTCAAAATGTTTCTGTATTTCATCACTTCGATCGGTTCGGTCATGCTTCCTCGTATAACGAATGTTTTTTATAATAAGGGGGGAAAGGAAGAGGTTGAGCGATATCTCAATATTACCTATAAGATTGCTTTGTATTTGGCCATTCCGATGACGATCGCGATGATTACGGTTTCTCCGTATTTTATCCCGTGGTTTTTGCCGAAACAGCCGTCTGTGGCTTTATTGATCCAGATTTCAAGCCCGATCGTGCTGTTTATATCGATGTCGAATGTATTTGGAACACAGTATTTGGTTCCTACCGGAATGAATAAAGAGTATTCAAATTCAGTTGTGATCGGCGCTGTGTGCAATTTCTGCATTAATTTCTGCCTGATTCCTTTTTTGGCCGGAGTCGGGGCGGCAATCGGGAGTGTCTGCGCTGAATTTGCAGTTACATTTGTACAATATCGTGCTATCAAAAATAAGATCAATCTTAATCTGAAAGATAAAAATGTTTTCAAATATTGTGTTGCTGCTTCCATAATGGGAGTCGTTGTTACCTTGATGGGAAA
>CAZUVT010000008.1:0-7831 GCA_964623925.1 uncultured Erysipelotrichaceae bacterium | reverse complement strand
TGCTGGGAGCTTCCTTATTCACAAATCTGATGCAGGCATTAGTAGGGGCAACTCTCTATTTTGCTCTGCTGTATCTGATGAAAGAAGATTTCACAACATCCATACTAAATAAACTGTTGAAAAGGGGATAGAATATGAGTAAGGTAAGTATTGTTGTTCCGATCTACAATGTCGAAAAATATCTGCGAAGAAATCTGGAAAGCTTAAGAACGCAGACCTATCAGGATATCTCTGTTTACTGTATCAATGATGGAAGTACCGATGGATCACAGAAGATCATAGATGAGTTTACCGAAACAGATCCTCGATTTGTCAGTTTTATCAAAACCAATGGCGGCTTGTCAGATGCGCGCAATTTTGGATTGAAGAAAGTTGATTCGCCATATGTCATGTTTATTGACAGTGATGATTTCTGCGAAGCAGAGATGGTGGAAAAGTGCATCAAGAGAATGGAAGAAGAGAATCTGGATATGGTTGTCTTCAGCTATAATCAATTTTATCAGGAACAAAACAAAAAGGAGAAGGTGGAAGTCCTGTTTGATGAAAACAAGATCTACTGTTTAGAAAATGATCCTGAATTGATCGCTTATACCAACAATGCGGCTTGGAATAAGATGTACCGCACTGAATTGTTTTTGAAAAATGAAATAGAATATCCATTCGGATATCGTCATCAGGATCTGGGAACGACTCCACGGCTTTTATTTTTCTGTCAACGCGTCGGTTTTATCAAAGATGCGCTGTATAACTATTTGATTGACCGGCCGAATAACATTACTCAGATGGTGGATGAAAAGATCTATCATATCTTGGATATGTTGACGATCAACTTTGATTTTTATAAAGAAAAGAATGCTTTTGATCAGGTGAAAAAAGAATTTCAGTATCTGGGCATGATCAATTGCATCGTATCGCTTAGGAAAGCGATGCGGCTAAAAGATAAAAAATTTGTTTTCAAATTTATTGATGATTGTTTTGATATGATGGATCGGTATTTTGGAAATCTGTCAAGAAGTCCGTATGATCCGATTCAGGAAAAATCAGATCTGGTTTACAGCAGCAGAATGAAATGCAAGATGTATTACTGTTATAAACAACTTAAAGAAAGGAAATAGTTATGGCAAAAATATTTATTACAGGCGGAGCCGGATTTATCGGCAGTACGGCAAGTGAAAGACTGTTGAGAGAAGGTAATGATCTTGTCGCAATTGATAATTTCAATCCATATTATGACCCGCAGTTAAAAGAAAAGAACTTGAAGATCGTCGAAGCTTGTGCTAAAAAATATGGTCGATCTTATCAGTGTATCCGCGGAGATATCCGAGATAAAGAGTTGATGAACCGAATTTTCGAAGAGAATGAATTTGATGCGGTGATCCATTGGGCTGCCAATGCAGGAGTTCGTCCTTCGATTGAAGATCCGCTGTATTATGTTGATGTAAATATCAATGGATTGATGAATCTATTGGAATGCATGCGTCTGCATCAGGTGAAAAAGCTGGTGTTTATTTCTTCCAGCAGTGTTTACGGAAATAACAAGAAAGTGCCGTTCTCTGAACAAGATCCGGTAGATAATCCGATTTCTCCTTATGCAGCAACCAAGAAATCAGGGGAATTGCTATGTTATACATATCATGCTTTGTTTGATATCGATATCAGCTGTTTAAGATACTTTACGGTATACGGTCCGCGGCAAAGACCGGATCTGGCAATCAATAAGTTTACGAGATTGATGCTGGAAGGAAAACCGATCCCGATGTTTGGGGACGGGACAACATCGCGTGACTATACCTATGTTGATGATATTGTGGATGGTACGATCCGTTCCTTGCATTATACGATGGAAAATAAAGGAGTCTATGAGATCTTTAATTTGGGTGGAAGTCATCCGATCTCTTTAAAAGGATTGATCGATGTGATCGCAAAAGCGCTTGATGTTGAACCAATCATCAATCAGCTGCCGATGCAGCCGGGAGATGTGAATATCACTTATAGTGATTACAGTCATGCTAAAGAATTGCTGGATTATGATCCGCAAGTCCGTATTGAGGAGGGAATCCGCAATTTTGTTGAATGGTATAAGAAGGAGAATGGATATGAGTAAGGTAACGATCGTAGTTCCTACATATAATGTAGAAAAATATATATCTAAGTGTTTGGATTCATTGGTGGATCAGGATTTTGATGATTATCAGATCATGGTCGTCAACGATGGATCTCCGGCAAATGAGCAGGCGATTATCGATGAGTATGCTCAAAAGTATGATAAGATCATTCCTGTTGTTAAGGAAAACGGGGGATATGGTTCCGTATTGCAGCTGGCTTTTTCAAAGATCGACAGTGAATATGTCTTGATCTGTGATCCGGATGATTGGCTGAGTAAAGATGCATTGAGTACTTTGGTTGTCGAAGCAGAAAAACATCAAGCAGATCTGACGGTAGGGGCTAAATATCTTGTGTTTTCCGATGATGGCGAAGAAACTTATGATAAGAGTTTCAATGAAGAATTTGGCAGTTTAAAAGCGGATCATGTTTATGAAGCTCATTCCAAGGAATTTGATGCGTTGTACTTTTTAGAGCCGTCTCCGCATGCAAAGCTTTATAAGACAGAAATGGTTAAAAAACTGCAATTTCCATTTAAAGTCAGCTATACCGATAATCTTCTGTATTTTTTGACTTTAGCACGGGCAAATCGTGTGGTCTATGTGGATAAAGCGGTCTCTTATTATCTGATCAACCGGGAAGGAAATACCAGAACTGATTTGCGTCCGACAGTCATTGATGCCTGGATCACTGTATTTAAGTCTATTTTGTCCCAGGCCGACCATTTTGATGATATTTTCTATTATCGGATGTTTGAAGCGTATAAATCAATTTATTACAAAGTGGATCAGATTCAGGCGGATCGTTCTTTATACGAAGAAAAATTAAGAGGAATGTATGCCTTTTTAGAATTGTTGTTGCCGTATAAGAAACAGATCCTTTCGAAAATGGAAGAATACGATCGATCCTCAACTGTTATGAAAGTTCAACAGAAACTTCTGTTAAGCAAGACTACATCAAAGTGGATGTTTAATCGATTGGTATCGAAGAGAATCGCAGGAAGAGATTGATTGCTATGGGATTGAAACATAAAGTCAGACTTTTGTTGACTCAAAACAAAATATTGAATTCGGTTTATGAAAAGTACCATGAGGTAGCTAAATATGTTTATGCGAGAAATCAGGAAAAAGTAATCGTTGATAAAGAGTGCAGTTTAAGAGCTGTGAATGAGGATGGCACCCAGTTTTTCGGCTATTATGATAAGCCGTGTATCAGAAACGGACATGCTTTAACTCATCGGGTAAATTCTGACAGTCTGGATCTGAATCAAAAGATCGATATTCTTCTGGATGGAAAGAAGATCAGTTCTAGTAAATGCTGGAACTGGCAGCAGGGATGCATGCTCAGCTGGCTGAATGACGAAGAGATCATCCATAACTTTTTTGATGGAAACTCCTATAAGAGCAAGATCATACATATCCAGACTAAAGAAGAAAGGATTCTTGATTTTCCGATCTACAGTGTTTCCAAAGACGGAAGATTTGCCTTGAGTTTAAATTTCAGCCGTTTAGCGGCACTTCGTCCTGATTACGGATATTTTAATCTTGATTATTCCAATCTTGATCCGATCAGCGATCAGGAAGGAATCTTCTATATCGATTTGATCCAAAATACATCGTCGCTTCTTGTTACATTAAAAGAAATTGCTGAGTTTGAAAGTGATCCTACCATGCTTAGGGCAACGCATAAAGTAAATCACATTGATGTATCACCGGATGGAAATAAATGCATTTTTCTGCATCGCTGGTATGATGAGAAAAATAAGAAAAGGACCCGCTTGATCTGCCTTGATCTAAAAACTTTAAAAATGAAAGTTTTGGCAAATCGGGAAATGGTGTCTCACTGTGCGTGGTTGGGCAGTGAAAGGATTATTGGCTATTTAAGAGGCAATAACGGGAAAGATGGATATTTCATCGTAGATATGGATGGGAATCAAAGCCAGATCGAACATGATCTATTGCAGGACGATGGGCATCCAACCGTCTATAATGAGCAGTATGTTGTTTCGGATAGTTATCCCGATCATACTTGCCGAAGTAAATTATTGCTGATCGACTTGAATGCGCAAAGCGTCAGGATCCTCGGAGAATTCTACTCTCCGATGAAATATAAAGGAACAGTCCGCTGTGATCTGCACCCTCGCTTCAATTATAAAGAAAAGAAAGTGACTTTTGATAGCGTATATACCGGAAAGAGAAATTGTTACGAACTAGATTTGAGTGCACTTATCTTTGAAAAACAGAATTAATTTGATTTAGTTCTGTTTTTTTAATATAATAAAAGAACAGTTGAGGAAGTAATATGAAAAAAAAGATATTATTCGTTAATGATGAAATGACAATGGGGGGAGTTTCCCGCATTCTAAATACACTTTTAAAAAATTTGGATCAAAATAAATATGAACTTGATCTTCTGGTACTTCATAAGCATGGTGAACTTCTAAGTGAGATTCCGGAATATGTCCATGTGATTGAAGGAACCACTTTTTTTGATACAATTGATATTCCGCTCAGTCAACTCGTAAAAGAGAAGAAGTTTGGGCTCTTGCTGCATAAAATTCGTCTTTTATTTTGCATGAAGACGGGATTGATTGGCTTAGCTATAAAAAAAGAACGAAAGAAAATGCTGAAGAAGCATTATGATATTGAATTTTCGGCAAAAGAAGGCTTCTGTACGATATTCAATGCGTTTGGCGATTCAGATCTGAAGCTGAACTGGGTGCAGGTGGATTATGAAGTGAGCAATTATTCTTCCCATCACATGAAATTGATGAAATCCTGTTTAAAAGAAATCGATTTGAATATTGCTTGTTCCATTAAAGTGCAGCAAGCTTTCAAGCGTGTGTTTGAGATTGAGAATGTTGAAGTCATCCATAATCTGATGGATGACCAAAGAATCATAAAATTGAGTCATGAATCTTGTTCGTATCCGTTTCAAGAGGGATTTAAATGCATTGCTGTGGCGAGATTTCATCCTCAGAAGAGCCTTGATCGATTGATCAAAGCGATTGATTTTGTTAAGCGCCAAGGAGTTGAGATCAATTGTGTTTTGATCGGCGGAGGAGAATTGGAAGCAGATCTGAAAAAACTGGTAAAAGAATTGGGATTAGATCAGGAAATTGCGTTTTTGGGCTATAAGACAAATCCATATTGTTACATAAGACAGTCCGATCTGTTCGTGCTGAGCTCTTTGTACGAGGGGTATCCGACGATCGTGCTCGAGTCTTTTCTTTCTGCTACTCCGGTTTTGGCGGTCAAAGTGGCAGGAGTCGATGAACAGATTTTAGAGGAGTATGAAGGTCTGATCGTAGAAAATGATCAGGATGAATTAAATAAAGCGCTACATAGTCTTGCGACAAATAAAGAAAAAGTTTCAGGATGGAAAAATCAATTGGAAGAGTATCGTTCTGAGAATGAAGCAATCATAAAACAGCTGGAAGGAGTGTTTAATGATGTCAAATAAAAAAGTGATAAAAATCGTTAATTTGATAACCGGGCTTTTTCTGTTTTTCCTGTTCTTTAAAATTACAAAGTGGACACCGCTGGCCGGAGATGACTGGGGTTATGCGCTCAACGGCATGGCAAAAAATCCCATTCAATTAGCTTATGAATTTTATATGAGCTGGTCAGGAAGGATCGTCAGCGAATAGTGGGCATTCATTATAGCTCCAAGAAAAGAATGATGGAATATCTTGATTTGTTTTCTTTTTTATGTTTTGTTTAGTTTTTCTTCTTTATTTATTTATTCAGTGTGAAGATCATTCATATCAAGAGATCACATGTATTAACCGGCCTCATTTTGGCTGTTTTAATGCTGAATGTAAGTAATAATCTGCGGATGGAGACTTATACATGGATCATGGGGACGACTTATGTTTTGCCGTTATTTCTGTCTTTGATCATCCTTTATTATGCGGAAGAAATCTATATCCAAAAAAGCAAGGCCGGTCAGGAAAAAAGGTTTTGTGTGATTCTGTCAATACTTTGTTTTCTTGTTGGACTGACTACGGAAAATATTGCGGCAGTCATGGTTTTTGCGTTTATTTTAATGACTGGATATTTATATTATTATGAGAAGAAAATCAACATCTATGTTGTTATAAACGGACTTTTCAGTTTGCTTGGATTTATGATCATGCGGCTTTCTCCGGGATCACGATATAGGTTGCTGAATGACCATGCGCTATGGAATGAACTTGGGCTTTTTGAAAAAATAGCTCAGCGCATTCCGGATTTTATTCGTTATAGTTTTTTGGAAAACAAGTATTTGATCTTATTGCTTGGTTTGATCTTATGTGTTTATGCTTTGATCTATTATCTCAATTTCAAGAAGAAATCATCATTGGTGTTACTGATATGCAATGTACTTGTGAATGGATTTGCAGTCGTGAGTGTTTTTTCCAATATTCTGATTGATCGTTTTCATCTTGATATGCTAGCTTTTTTGCAGGATGAGCGTTCGGCTTTGCTTGGCTTGTTCTGGGTGATATTTACTGTTAATGCTTTTATAACCTGTATTATTACGATTCCTAATCAGGATACAAAAGAAAAAGCGATTTTCTATCTTTTATTGGGAGGAAGCAGCACAGTCGTGATGCTCGTTTCTCCGATTTTCGGGGCAAGATCTGCTCTGTATTTCAATTATTTTGTGTTTATCGTGATCGGATTGTTGTTTAATGAATTGAAAATATCCAATAAATATCTGATCGTCTTGATCGGAATTTTGTGTGTATTTTTGATTTCAAGAAAAACCAAGGAATATTTAAATAAATATTCCAAAGTGAACGAGATTCAGGAAAAAAGACTTTCCGATATTGCATACTATATTGCGAATCCGGATGTGAAAGAGGTGCATATTACTAGGATGCCGCCGCTTTCTGTTCATGGAGCAGATATTGAAATAGGGGATGATTACCATTTTGAAACTTTTAAGCAGTATTATGGTTTACCGATGGATGATGAAATCATTTTTGAGTTTGCCGATAATTATGATTAGGAGATAAGATCGTGAATGTGAAAGAAATCTTAAAGAAAAACGGATGGATCATTGCAGAAGTGCTGTTCTTTTTAGTGATTTGGGGATATCTTCAATATATCTATTCAGTCTATTCGATGCCTACAGCTGCCAGTTCGCGTTTGATCCGGTGTGTTCTTCTGGTTGCACTTGCCATCCTGATCGGATGCGGAAGGAAATGGAATAAGATCATCTTGTATATAAGCTTGTTGATCTACAGTTTATATTTTATTACGCAGCAGATCTATTATCGCGGCTTCGGGCAATATTATCGATTTGCTACAGCAGTATCATTGAAAGATGAGGTTATCGGAGCTTCCAGCAGTGCTTTGGAGCTCGTTCGATTTTCCGATCTGATTCCGCTTATCATTTTGAGTCTCATCATGATCGTATTCGGATTGATTGCGTTTAAATATTATCCGAAATTGAATAAGCTGTCTGTCCGGATCCTAATTCGTCTTGCATTGTCATTTTGTATCATGATTTTAGCCGTAGGCACTTTTAAAACATATACACATGAGATTGAGCAATCACAAAATGGGGTAGATCCATTTAGCATTTATCAAACGGACTATTATATTTATACCAGTATTCCGAATACGGTTCAATTTGTGGATAAATTCGCCTATAATTTCATCTTTATTCTTTTTACTGAAAGAAAAATTATTTTCTAATATGTCATTAATAATAATACATTTATCATCAGAATAAGAAA
>CAZUVT010000007.1:0-29402 GCA_964623925.1 uncultured Erysipelotrichaceae bacterium | reverse complement strand
TCGAACCGAGAAGATTGAGAGAAGAAGAGATCGAAGGATGTGAGAGTGGGATGAGAGAGATCCTGATGATTTTGAAGTATTCCGGGAAGAAGGAAGAGATGATAGAATATTTACAGAGAGAGGGGAATCGGGAGATTGATGAAGAGACAGCAGGAGTGATCGAGGCCGTCACGAAGATTCCGATGAGAATAGAAGGAAAGGAGGAAAAGATCAACATGTGCAAAGCGATGGAGGAGTATACAAGAGAGTGTAAAGAGATTGGTAGGCTTGAAGGAAAAAAAGCCGGACAACAAGAAGAGAAAGTCAAAACAGCCACGAAAATGATTTCAGATGGATTCAGTGATGAGATGATATGCAAGTATGTAGAATTATCGGTTCATATGATTCAGAAGCTAAGAGAAAAAAGTGTTAATGTGTAAAATAGTTTTCATTGGATGATAGGATTATGATCCTCTTTTACGATAAGATCCGGCAGGAATTAAGATTTGTCATGAAGAATGCTTTTGTGTATAATAAAAGAGTGAGGATCAAACATGAAAATCAAAGAAGTGCTGGTGGTGGAAGGAATACATGATACCCAGAGGATCAAAGAAGCAGTCGATGCAGATACGATTGAAACAGGTGGTTCTTCGCTTGGGGAAAAGGTGCTAAAGAGGATCGAAAAGGCTCAAAAGGAAAGAGGCGTGATCATCTTTACCGATCCGGATGCTCCGGGAGATAAGATCCGGTCTATCATTAATGAAAGAATACCCGGATGCAAAAATGCATATCTTTTAAAAAGCCAGGCAAAGACGGACAAGAAGGTAGGAATTGAGCACGCATCCTTAAAGGTAATACAAGAGGCACTGCTACATGTTGCAGAAGCTTATGAAGAGGATAATCAGTCGCTTACTTTTGAAGAATTCGTGGATTGCGGATTAATGGGAAGAAGCGACAGCAGACAGAGGCGTGATCTTCTGGCAGAGAAATTTTACATTGGACAGGCAAATGGGAAGACTTGTTTTAAGCGATTAAATAGCATGCGTGTGACAAAGCGGGATATTTTGCAGGCATTAGGAGAGATGGATGAATAGACCGATTGCGACCCTCACAAGGACGAATGAAATATTAAAACAGTTTGATCTTTCGGCTAAAAGAAGTTATGGACAGAATTTTATCATCGACCCATCAGTTGTAAAGAATATTGCAGAACATGCGATGCTGGATGAAAGTAGTGCTGTTATTGAAATCGGCCCGGGAATCGGTGCGCTCAGCGAGCAGCTCGCCCAAAGAGCGGGAAGAGTTCAGGCTTATGAAATTGATAAAGATCTGATCGAAGTGTTGAAAAAAACGCTCAGTGATTATCAGAATATTGAGGTGATCGCGCAGGATTTTCTTGAAATCAATTTGGAAGAAACAATTAGAAAGATTCATCAAGATTATAAGAAAGTGATGATTTGTTCCAATCTTCCTTACTATATTACAACCGCAATTCTGATGAAGGTCTTTCAATGCGAAGAAAAGATCGATGTGATAACAGTCATGATGCAAAAAGAAGTGGCGGATCATTTCTTTTTAAGTCCCGGAAGCAAGGATTATGGGGCCATCAATGTTATCATGGAAAGCGGTTTTGATGTAGAGCGGATCATGAAAGTCCCGCGTACAGTATTTGAACCAAAGCCGAATGTTGAGAGCGTTGTGCTTCGCTTTAAAGCAAAAGATAAGCGATTGCCGCAAACGGATCGCAAGCGATTTTATGACTTGGTAAAAGCTTGTTTTAAACAGCGGAGAAAATCGCTTTTAAATAACTATGGAGAATTTCTTCACAATAAAGAAAAGGCAAAAGCAGATCTGGATCGAGCTCAGTTGAATTTTGAATTAAGAGCAGAAGCATTAAGCTTGAAACAATTTTTAGACTTGTTTGAAGCAGAAATGGGCGAAGGTGAAAAAGATGATAAATAAAGCATATGCGAAAATCAATCTATGTTTGAATGTAAAGGGGAAATTGGATAACGGTTACCATGAAATGGCAATGGTAATGGTGCCGTTGACTTTACATGATCAAATCGAAATCAATTTTGCACCGGAAATGTCTTTGATCAGTAATGCCCGTTTTTTAACTGCCGACCAGCGAAATACAGTCATCAAAGCCATCGAATTGCTTCGTGAAGAATATGGATTCGAAGAGAATTTTGAAATCAGACTGAATAAGCATATTCCGACTCAAGCGGGATTGGCAGGAGGAAGCAGTGATGCGGCGGCGGCAATCAGAATGCTGAATAAAATGTTGCGTTTGAATATGGATGAAAAAAAGATGATGGAAATTGCAGCGAAAGTCGGAGCTGATGTTCCGTTTTTTATCGTCAATAAACCATCGCTTGTGGAAGGAATCGGTGAGATCTTGACTCCTTTTGAAGTCCATACGGATTTTTGCATCATCTTAGTCAAGCCAAGAGCTGGAGTTTCAACGAAAGCCTGCTTTGCGAAATTGGATTTGGCTGAGGCAGAACATCCTGATCATCTGCTTATGAAGGCCGCTCTTGAAAGCGGAGATTATCAGGGAGTTATTAAGCATTTAGGTAATACATTGGAAAAACCGGCTATTGAATTGGTGCCGGAAATTGCCGAGATCAAAAAAATATTAGAGGGGTATGGTTTTGACGGAGTGTTGATGTCCGGAAGCGGTTCAACTGTTTTTGCATTGAGTCAAGATGATGAATTATGTACCCGGGCTTTAGTAGAATTGCGTGAAAAAAGATATTTTGTCAAAAAAACAAGAATAAAAGACTAAAATATCTTTTTTTCTTGTGAAAATTGAGTAAAATAAAATAGAATGGAGGATATTATGAAATCAGCAATTGTAATGGCTGCCGGAAAAGGCACAAGAATGAATTCAAAGCTTCCTAAGGTCTTGCACAAAGTCTGCTCAAAAACGATGATCGAACACATCGTGGATAATTTAAAGGGATGCGGTGTTGAGCGTATCGTTACTGTAGTCGGACATGGCGCAGAAATCGTAGAAGAAGCCATGGCAGGAAAATGCGAGTTTGCTTTACAGAGACCACAGCTTGGCTCAGGACATGCCGTGATGTGTGCTTCAACTTTGGCAAATGAAAAAGGGAAGACTTTAGTTGTCAATGGCGATTGCCCGTGTGTTCAGAAGGAAACTTATGAAAAGATGTTTGAGGCTCTTGATGGCTGTGGTGCCGTCGTTTTGACTGTTTCTTTGAAAGATCCGAAAGCTTATGGCCGGATCATTCGCGATGAAACAGGGAAAGTGCTGAAAATTGTTGAATATAAAGATGCCGATGAAGCAGAGAGAAAAGTATGTGAGATCAATACGGGAATTTACTGCTTCAACAATGAATTGCTTTTTGAAGGATTAAAAGAGTTGAAAAATGATAATGCTCAGCATGAATATTATATTACCGATCTGATTGAAATCTTCAATCGCAAAAATATTGCCGTGAAAGCGGTTTTGGCAGATGATCCGGGCGAGGTTGCCGGAATCAATGACCGCATCGAATTGGCAGAGGCAAATGAATGGATGCAGGATCAGATCAATCGGGCTTGGATGAAAAAAGGAGTAACGATCCTGGATTCTAAGTCGACATATATCGGAAGTGATGTTGAGATCGGGCAGGATACGATCATTTATCCGAACTGTCATTTGGAAGGACATACCGTCATCGGCGAGAATAATGTTCTTCTTCCAAACTGTTTCCTGGTCAATGCAAAGATCGGAAACAATTGTACGATCGATAGTTCAAGAATAACGGATAGTGAAGTGAAAAATGATTGTACTGTCGGACCATGGGCTCATTTAAGAATGAATTGCGTTGTAGAAGACAAGAATCGCATCGGAAACTTTGTTGAATTCAAAAATACCAGATTTGGATTCGATAGCCGTTGTGCTCACCTCACTTATCTGGGGGATAGTGAGATCGGCAGCAGAGTTAATATGGGATGCGGAGTGGTCACAGTCAACTATGACGGCTTAAATAAATATAAAACAATAGTCAAGGATAACGCATTCATTGGCAGCAATGCAAATCTGATTGCGCCGATCACAATCGGGGCAAATGCAGTTGTTGCGGCCGGCTCTACAGTCAATCAAGATGTTGAAGACGGAGATATGGCGATTGCCAGAAAACGTCAGGAAGTTAAGAAGGGCTTTGGAGCGAAGTATACGTCAAAGAGAAAGAAATAGGGGTAAAAGAAAATGTTACAAGAAACTGTTGTATTTGCACTCTCATCCAATTTGGATCTTGCACAGGAAGTCGTGAATTATTTGGGGATCCCGCTTGGAAAGATTTCCGTCAAACATTTTGCGGACGGAGAGATTATGGTAGAACCGCTTGAAACCGTGCGTGGCAGAAGTGTGTATATCATTCAATCCACTTGCGCGCCGGTATCTGAAAGAATCATGGAATTGCTTATCTGCATCGATGCATGCAGAAGAGCCAGTGCCAGAGAGATCAATATTGTCGTACCATATTACGGATATGCCAGACAGGATCGCAAGGCTCGTGCCAGACAGCCGATCACATCAAAGCTGGTTGCCGATCTATTGGATACTGCCGGAGCTGATCGCATCGTGACCGTTGATTTGCATGCGACCCAGATTCAGGGATATTTCAATTTCCTGAGTGATAATCTTTTAGCTATGCCGATGATTGCACAGTATTTCAGAAATAAAGGTCTTGAGATGGATGAATGCGTTGTTGTTTCACCGGATCATGGCGGAACAACACGAGCAAGGGCTTTGGCAGATACACTAGGAGTGCCTTTGGCTATTATTGATAAGCGCAGACCGCAGCCGAATGTTGCGGAAGCGATGAATATTATCGGTGATGTCAAGGACAAGCATGTCATCGTGATTGATGATATCGTTGATACAGCAGGAAGTCTTGTGGCGGCAACAAATATTTTGAAGGATTTCGGAGCGAAGGATATTTACTTTGCATGTTCTCATGCAGTCTTCTCCGGACCGGCCATGGAGAGAATCCAAAATAGTGTGATCAAGGAAATGGTAATCACCAATTCGATTCCGCTTACTGAAGAAAAGAAAGCAAAATGCGATAAGATTACGGTTTTATCCATTGGCTATATGCTGGCTAAAACGATTGAAGCAATCGAATTACATAAACCGGTATCTGAAGTATTTAATTTATTTACCGATTAGATTTTAAAAGAATGATGCGGAGGAAAAGATGAAAGATATTGTGATTCACAGCTGGGATGAACTTCAAAAAGTGATTTTTGAAGATGTATGGGATGAAAAAGTGATGCGTTATCGCAATAATTTCATCTATCGGGGAGTTTCGAATACTAGCGAAGATCTGCTTCCGAAATTAAATCGGGTCTGTCCGCATGATCTGTCTTTGGAAGAGTCTTTAATGCGCAATTTCAAAAAATATGCTTATGCCGATCTGGGACAGTATCAGAATTTCTGGCAGACGCTTTCTTTGGCACAGCATCATGGATTGCCGACAAGACTTTTGGATTGGACATATTCGCCGCTGGTTGCTGCACACTTTGCGACTGAGAATCTGGAAGAGTACGATCGTGACGGCTGCCTGTGGTGTGTTGATTTTACAGTTTTACATAAACTTTTGCCAAGTCCGCTGAAAAGTATGCTGGATAAATCCAGAAGCAGTAGTTTTACGATTGAGATGCTGGAGAATATCGGAGATTTTCAAACGCTGAAAAATCTTCAGAAAGAACCGTTTGTCTTGTTTTTTGAGCCGGCAAGTATGCTTGATCGGATTGCCAATCAGTATGCCTTGTTTTCTTTGGTGTCAGATTCATCAGTGCTGCTGTCGGATCTTTTAAAGGATAATGATTGTTATTACCGGATCATTATTCCAAAGGAAGTCAAATTAGAGATACGGGATAAACTGGATTACATTAATATTTCCGAACGAATGATCTATCCGGGATTAGATGGAATATGTAAATGGATCAGCAGGCGTTATTCCGAGTTGGGCCCGAAATACAATGCGGCAAGAAATAAGGATCAATGATGAAAGAATTTCTTCTGTAATGGAAGAAATTCTTTTGAATAAATCAAAATGACATAAAGAAAATGATTTTTCGATATTTTTATGAAAATTATGAAAATAAAAAATGAAAACGGTTACTTGTGGTATTTTGCATAAGAATATGTTAAAATAAAAACGGCCAATAGGCAGAAATACATATAAAAATCGAAAGAATTAAAATAATTTATTCACAAATGCTGTAATACTTGCAAAATAAGACAAAGTATTCCATAATATTATTGTATCAATTTGGGTAGTTGCAGAGTTTTCTGCTTTACCATAGATCTCATTATTAACAAGGAGGAAAACATGAGAAAATTAATCAAATTGGCTCTTGCTGCTTTGATGGTATGTGCATTGTTTGCATGCTCATCTAAAGAAAGCTCAGAACCTGAAAACACTGGGGATGACGCACAGGGTGACGTCTCTCTAGAAGGTACTACGATTACAATTTGGCACAGCTTCACAGAAGCACAAGACACAGAACTTCAGCGCTTGGCTGCTGCATTCGAAGCAGAAACTGGTGTACATGTTGAATGTGTATTCCAGCCTAACAAGGATTTCGAATCAGTTGTTTATGAAGCTGTATCTAGCGGAGTAGGTCCTGATTTCTTGTTCCATTATGCTTCAACCGGTATGGATTATCAGGCATTTGGAAAATCATTGAACTTCGCAGATTACTGGGGAGATTTTGACTATAAGTCATTAGTTTCTGAAGGTGTTTATTTAGAAGGTACTCAGGGATTCACAGATGGTGGAGTTCACTCAGTTGCAGTACAAACAACAGGCCCTGTTTATTTCTACAATGCAACTTGGTTTGAAGAATTGAATCTTGATGTTCCAACAACTTGGGACGAAGTTTGGGAAACATCTAAAGCTATCTATGAAGCTAAAGGCGTTCCTGGATTCGCTGTTGACAGCATGAGCGATTTCGTTCAGATCTTGATTCTACAGTGCAACGATGGTCAGTATGTTGACTTGGATAAGAAAGAAGTATTGTGGAATACTGATGAAATTAAAGCTTGGATCGAATGGTTCAAAGAAGGATGCATGGCTGGTTACTTCCAGGTTGCTGCTTCAGGAGCTGACGGTTACAACTCAAGTGATTTAGTTTCTAATGTATTAGGTGCTTATATTGGATCAAGTGCTGGTATCCCATATGTTGTTATGCAGGAAGGTCAGCAGCTTGGTGTAGCTCCAGTTCAGCAGGTTAATCCGGCTAATCCATATGTAGTAGGATGGAACCGTGGAGTTATCGGTATCAAGAGTGATGACGAAGCTAAGAACAAAGCTGTAGCAGAATTCGCTAAATTCATGACACGTCCTGAAAATGCTGCAAGTTGGGCAATGACATTGTCTGCTTACTCTCCATATGCTGGTGCAAAAGATGTTGATGGATATGAAGAATATGTTGCAGGTAACCTTGCATTGACAGCATTAGGACAGCAGGTTGATTACGCTGTTGTTATTCCAACATTTGGAAATGCTTCATTTGTTCGTGATGAATTAAAGACTTTGATTACTTCAGCTGCTTCTGATCCTAACTCTGATGTAGATGCATTGTTTGAAGCTGCAGTTACAAAATGTAATGCTGCTATTCAAGAAGCTAACTAATTAGAATTATACTTAAGTTGCTGAGGAAAGATTTTTCCTCAGCAACTTTTACTAAAGGATGGTAATTATGAAAAAAAAGAAACTGCTAGTATTTTGCTTAGATGCATTGTGTGCCGATGATTTGGAGTTTATGAAGACGCTTCCTCATTTTAAGCAATTCTTTGAGGAGGGAAGTGTGATTCGGCATATTGAACCGATTTATCCGAGTTTTACATATCCTTGTCACTGTGCAATCATTACAGGAAACACTGCCGGCAAGCATGGAGTGCCTCATAACGCAATCGTTAGTGTTGAAGATGATGATGCACCATGGTATTGTATGCGTTCATCGCTTAAATGTGATACGATCATGGATGTTGCAAAAAGAAACGGATTTACTACATGTTCTTTATCTTGGCCGGTATCCGGTGGCGCAGATATTGATTTGAACATGCCGATGATCGTTCCTTTGAATTATAGCGGAGATAATCCGTATCAGTTCTTGGAAGGAACATCAACACAGGAATTGCTTGATCGCTATTATTGGAAACATGGACGGTACATTAAAGGGAAAGACAGAAATCTGGATCTTTATACAATGGCACTTGCAACAGATATTATTCAAGATTACCATCAACCGGATGTTATGCTGGTTAAAATGTGTGATTTAGATACAGTAAGACATGTAAATGGTGTCAAAAATGATCTCGTAAAAGAGCAACTTAAAAAACATGATGAAGAACTTGGTGTTTTGCTTGAAAGTGTTAAACGCTATGGAGATTATGAAAATACGAACTTTGTTGTTTTAGGAGATCATGGCCAGCAAGATGTCACAAAAACACTTAATATGAATCTTGTATTGAAAGAAAATGGATTCATTAAAACAGATGAAAATGGAAAAATTGTGGATTATGATGCTTATTGTCACTCAGTATCATTGTCTGCATGGATTCAATTAAAGAATCCGGAAGATAAAGAAATGCATGATAAAGTATATAAATTCCTACTAGATTTGAAAGAAGATCCTGTATACAATATCGGTTATGTATTTACAAAGCAGGAGGTTAAAGATCAGTATGGTCTTGAAGGACCGCTTGACTTTGTAATCGAAGGTAAGGAACCGATGACTTTTGGTTCTACTTTGAAAGAGTTGGATTTCTTCAGAGCTTATCTGCCTGAAGGACAGCATGCAACAAAGGCAAGTCACGGACATTTGCCTTTCAGAGATGAAACAACTACATTTCTTGCGTTTGGCCCAAGTGTAAAAAAAGGTGTGGTCATCGAAAGAAGCAAAATGGTCAACGAGGCTCCGACCATGGCAGCGATGCTTGGATTTGAGATGAAAGATGTTGACGGAAAAGTATTAACAGAAATTTTGAAATAGGAGAGGCTTATGAAAGTAAAGATTGAAAATCTTGTAAAAAGATTCAGTGACAACACAGCGGTAGATAATTTCTCTTGTGAGATCGAGTCTGGTGAATTGATTGCCTTACTTGGACCATCCGGTTGCGGAAAAAGTACGATGCTGAATATGCTAAGTGGAATTCTGATGCCGACAGAGGGAAAGATTTATTTTGATGACGATGATGTTACTTACCTTGCTCCGGAAAAAAGAGGAGTAGGTCTTGTATTCCAAAACTATGCACTTTATCCGCATATGACTGTATTGGAAAATATCTGTTTCCCGCTTGAGATTCAAAAAGTTCCAAAGGAAGAAAGAATCGCAAGGGCTAAGAAAATGGCAGAACTAGTTCATGTAGAAACAATGTTGGATCGTCGTCCGGGACAGTTATCCGGCGGTCAGCAGCAGCGTGTGGCAATTGCACGTGCTTTGGTTAAAACTCCAAGATTATTGTTATTGGATGAACCATTGAGTAACTTGGATGCTCGTCTTCGTATTGAAATGCGTGAAGAAATTCGTCGTATCCAGCAGGAAACAGGTGTTACAACGATCTTCGTAACACATGATCAGGAAGAAGCGATGAGTATTTCAGATCATATCGTTTTGATGAAAAAAGCTGTTCTTCAGCAGTATGCTGCACCTCAGGAACTTTATGATGAACCGGTTAACAGCTTTGTTGCTGATTTCTTAGGAAATCCGCCTATCAATAAGACATTTGGAGTCATGAAGAGAGGAAAGATCGTTTTGGATGGAGACTGTGAAGTTGCTTATCCAAAAGCTGTAGATCTGGATGACGGTCATCGTGTCATTCTTTCTATGAGAGCTGAAGCTATCGTGGTAGAAGGTACTTCAGAAGCAATGGCTGAAGGTGTTATTGAACAGACTTATGTCATGGGTAAAGAAGTTCTTGCCTTTGTAAAGATGGGAGATTTCTCAGTTCGTGCTTATATCCCGGCAGAACTTCAATTGACAAAGGGACAGACTGTTAAACTTGCATTAAAGAACAGGGGCGTCTTTGTATTTGATGAAGAAACAGGAGAACGTTTGAAATGAGTCGAGTAGCTAAGGTTCGTGAAGATGGGCCAAAGCGCACTCTCAAACAGATGATTGAGCCCTATATATATCTGTTGCCGTTTGCATTTGGTATCATCGTATTTACTTTATATCCAATTGTTAACGTTGTCTTGATGTCTTTTAAGAACAATTATGTTTTTATGACTCGTTCTTTCAGTGAATGGGGAATTGATAATTACATTTATGTATTAAAGGATAGTTATTTTCATCAAGCATTAGCGAATACATTCAAATATGTATTTATTATCATTCCGATCTCAATGTGCCTTTCTGTTGTTTTGGCGAATTTATTGAACCAGAAGATAAAAGGAAGTGCAATTTTCCAAACAGCATTCTTCTTGCCGATGGTTACATCGACGACCGCTGTTGGATTGACATGGAGATTTATGTTTAACAAGAACAGTGGTATTATTAATGCTTTGCTGGGTTTATTTGGAGTTGAACCGATCAACTGGTTACAAATTGCCGGAAACAACTTCTATGCCCTGTGTATTTATGGGATTTGGGCAATTTTGCCATTTACGATTATTCTGCTACTAAGTGGACTTCAGAATATTGATCCATTGTATTATACTGCTGCAAAAGTTGATGGTGCTTCCAGCACGAAGATTTTCTTCAAAATCACGATTCCGCTTCTTGCACCAACGATTTTCTTGGTTATGTGTATCAACACGATTTCAACATTCAAAGTATTCAATGACTTGTTCCCATTATTCTCCGGACCAGGTGTTGCGAATAATCTGTTTACAGCAGTTTATTATATCTATTACCAGTTTAGGGTTACCAGACCGGCTCAATATGGTCGTGCGGCAGCCGCTGCTGTTATCCTATTCTTAATCATCTTTGTCATGACTATGATTCAGAAGTGGGTAGAAAAGAAGACGAAGTATTAGGAGGAAGAAATATGGAAAAATTTAAAGCAAATTTCAAACTTTCAATGGTCTTTGTCTATATTCTTTTGATCTTGGGTGCCATAATCATGGTTTTCCCATTCTACTGGATGATTACAGGTGCATTTAAGACGACTTTGGAAATTAACTTATTCCCGCCGGTTTGGTGGCCGTCTTCATTTAATCTTGATAACTTCAAGTATGCACTTCAGGCTGCTCCGTTTGCAAGATATTTTGTCAACTCGTTAATCGCAATGGTTGGGTCTGTATCTGTATGTACATTTACAACGATTTTAGCTGCTTTTGCGTTCTCTAAGTTGAAATTCCCAGGTAGAAACGTAATCTTTACATTGCTTTTAGCTTTGATGATGGTTCCGTTTGAAATGCTGGTTATCACGAATTATCAAACGGTCATCAGTTGGAAGATTTATGATACTTTGTGGGCACTGATTATTCCGTTTACATCTAGTATCTTCTATACTTATATTCTGAAAGGATTCTTTGACAGTGTTTCTGATTCATTGTATTATTCTGCCAGAATCGATGGATGTTCAAACTGGAAGTATCTCTGGAGAGTTCTTGTGCCGATGGCTAAACCATCCCTGGTTACAATTGTTCTGTTGAATGCTATCTCAAGCTGGAACAGTTTCTTGTGGCCGATGATTGCTACGATCCACGTTGAAAATCGTACATTGCCATTTGGTTTGTATGCATTCGTAAACGAGGGTGGTGCAAAAACAGAATTGATGTTGGCAGCATCAACGATTACTGTATTGCCGATGATCGTTCTGTTCTTGTTTGCTCGTAAGAACATCGTTAATGGTGTTGCCCGAGGCGGAATCAAAGGATAAAAAATTAAATAATAAAGAGCTGCAGAAATGCAGTTTTTTATTTTGGTCTGATTCATAAAAATTTTGGCCAGTTAGTGGCAGAATCTGACCAAATAGTTTGAATTGATTTTTCTGATTTCTCTTTGTGATATTATAAATAAAATAAAAGGAGAAAAAATATGAAAAAGAATATGAATGAAATCCGTATTGATCTGGCTCTTGCGTTAGGCTATGCATTAGGTAAACATGTAATATCCGATTTAGAAGCGTATTTTTGGAATATGCTTCTTTTTTTGTACTCAATGTGGTTTTTTGACAAGCGGTATGGTATGATGAAATGAATAGAAGATGGAGTTGAATATATGAAAACGATCAAAATTTTGGCTACGACGGATTTGCATGGATTTATCACTCCATTTGACTACATGAGTGGAAAAGAAGGAACTCAAGGCTTGGCAAAATTGGGGCCTATCATTCAAAAAGAACGTGATGCGAATACGATTTTGGTGGATGCCGGAGATAATCTTCAGGGGACCCCTCTTATGAGTTATCATTTAAATCATTATCCTGAAGAATGTACACCGATTGTTCAAGCTATGAATTTCTATCGTTATGATTATTTTAATATCGGAAATCATGATTTGAATTATGGTCAGGCTGTATTAAAAAAGCATATTGAGGAAATGAAATCGACATGTATCACAGGGAATTTTATCTTTGATCAAAGGGTGCTTTCTCCTGCGTATCGTATCCATGAATTTGAAAATGGGGTAAAGATCGCACTGATCGGAGCCATGACAGATTATGTTGATCATTGGGAAAAGCCGGAATATTTGATTGGCTATGAGATACAGGATGTTTTTACATTTATACAGAATGCAGTAAAAGAAGTGAGAGAAAAGGAACAAGTGGATGCGGTGGTCGTCATCTACCATGGTGGTTTGGAAAGAGATTGGAATAACGGTGAAGAAACCGAAGATCAGACCGGGGAGAATGTCGGATATAAGATCTGCGATGAAATAGAGGGAATTGATCTTTTGATCAGTGGTCATCAGCATCGCTCTTTTGTATGTAAGATAAAAGATACGATTGTAACGCAGACAAGAGAAAATGGGAAAGAACTTGCCTGTATCAGGTTTGATTTGGAGAATAAAACAGTTGAGGCAGAAATCATTTCGGCTGGTGATGAATTTGATGAACGATTGGTTGAATTGGTTCGAGATATCGATAATGAAACACGAGCATGGCTGGATACTCCGATCGGAAGTTTCAAAGAAGGAGATTGTATCGTGCATGATCAATTTGAGGCGCGACTTCATAAGCATCCGCTTATTACTTTTTTGAATGATGTGTATTTTTGGAAGACTCATGCGCAATTATCTTCGCATGCCATTTTTAACGATGTAGAAGGACTTCCGCATGATTTTTCAATGCGAGATGTGATCGCAACATGTGTTTTCCCGGGAACGATTACCATAAAAGAAGTGACTGGAAAAGTTTTGAAAGAATATTTGGAGAAATGTGCGGAATATTTTGATTATCAGGAGGGAAAGATCTGTCTTAATAAAAGATTCTATGATCCGAAACCGATGCATTTCAATTATGATATGGTCGATGGCATCAACTATACGATTCATGCGTCTTATCCGATCGGACAGAGAGTTACGGAGATTACATATCAAGGAAAGACAGTAAAAGATGAAGATGTATTTTCTTTTGCCATGAGCAATTATCGGGCAGTAGGAGGCGGAGATTTTGATATGGTTCCTCCCTGCAAGATCTTAGGTGAGATCCAGGAAGATATCGTAGATGTTATCTGTGATTATGTTCGGGAGAAAAAGGTAATCGAGTTGAAGCATCGGGAGAATGTCAAAGTCATTAAGTAAGAAAGATTATTAAAGTCAGAATTGAAGTCGACTTTTTATAAAAAATATATTTCTCGGGAAATAATTTTACTTGATCATTCAAATATGAAATTTGAGAACATGGTTATAAAGATGGTAATTTCAATGAAAAAATTGTATGATAATAAATGAGGTGAAGATATGAAAGCAGTAATAAGTGTACTTGGCAAAGATCAGGTCGGAATCCTTGCGAAAGTTTCAAATGAATGTGCTAAAGTAAATGCAAATATTTTAGAAGTGAGTCAAAATATCATGCAGGATATGTTTGTGATGATCATGATGATCGAAATTGAAGATCTCTCGGTAGATTTTAAAGAATTTGTGGATCATATGGTCAATTACGGAGAACTCAATCGATTAAAGATTCATGTAATGCATGAGGATATCTTCAATTCCATGCACAAGATATAGGTGATGCTATGTTAAATGCGAATGATATATTAGAAACGATCAAGATGATCGATGAAGAAAATCTGGATGTCCGTACGATTACGATGGGGATTTCTTTGATTGATTGTGCGGATAGCGATATTGATCGTTCATGTGAGAAAATTTATAACAAGATCATGCGATTGGCAAAGAATCTCGTATCGGTGGGATGCGATATTGAAAAAGAATATGGAATTCCGATTATCAACAAAAGAATTTCAGTGACTCCGATTTCAATCCTTGTTGGGGTAAGCGGTGGCGATCCAATCAAATATGCCCTGACTCTGGAAAGATGTGCAGAAGAGTTGAATGTCAATTTTATCGGTGGTTATAGTGCGTTGGTTCAGAAAGGATTCAGTGCAGGAGATCGTGAATTGATTGATTCCATTCCGCGGGCGTTATCTGTGACGCAAAAGGTTTGTGCATCTGTCAATGTCGGAAGTACGAAAGCGGGAATCAATATGGATGCTGTCAAACTGATGGGGCAGAAGATCAAAGAAGCGGCGGAATTGACAAAAGACCAAAACTGCATCGGGGCAGCAAAACTGGTTGTTTTCTGCAATGCACCGGAAGACAATCCTTTTATGGCTGGAGCTTTTCATGGTGTTGGGGAAGCAGATTGTGTAATCAATGTCGGTGTCAGCGGACCGGGAGTGGTGCGCAGTGCTTTGCAGAAAGCGCCGAAAGATCTGCCGATGAATGAGTTGGCGGATATCATTAAGAAAACGGCTTTCAAGATCACGCGAATGGGCCAGCTGGTGGGAAGTGTTGCCAGCGAAAGACTGCATGTGCCATTTGGTATCGTCGATCTTTCTTTGGCTCCAACTCCGGCGGTAGGCGATTCAGTCGCTTATATTTTAGAAGAAATGGGACTTTCAAGTTGCGGTGTTCCGGGAACGACAGCCTGTTTGGCGATGTTGAATGATGCGGTAAAAAAAGGAGGAGTCATGGCCAGCAGCAGTGTGGGCGGACTTTCCGGTGCCTTTATTCCGGTCAGTGAAGATGCAGGCATGATCCAAGCTGCTCGAAATGGAAGCTTATCTATTGAAAAATTGGAAGCGATGACAGCAGTCTGCAGTGTCGGATTAGATATGATCGTAGTGCCGGGAGATACATCAGCAAAGACGATCAGCGGAATCATTGCCGATGAAGCGGCCATTGGAATGGTCAATTCCAAAACAACAGCAGTTCGACTCATTCCTGCAATCGGAAAGAAAGAGAATGAAGAACTGGTATTTGGCGGTCTTTTGGGAAGCGGCCCGATCATGAAGGTAAATCAGGGAGACTGTTCCGTGATGATTGATCGTGGCGGAAAGATCCCGTCTCCGATGCAGAGTTTAAAAAATTAGATTATTTGTTGGAATAATGTGTGAGAAGAGGATGAAAATGAAAGAAGAAATGCTGCAGTGTAGGATATATCAATTAAAGAAAATGCCTTTGTCGTGTAATCATGGCAGTATTTTGATCGTTTTTGTTCTGAAGGGAAGCTGTGATGTGAAGCGTTTCTGCCAGAAAGATCAATTCAAAGAAGGCAATGCGTTCTTCATTAATTCCAATCAGGTCTATCAGCTTTCCTCCAAACAGGGGTGTATCGTTGAAATTGTCGAGATTCCCTGTGATGTGATCGGAAAAGTTAAAAAGGAAGTTTTCCGGAATCTGGAATTGATTGATTCGGTCGGAGGATTGGATCAGGAGAAGGAAATACAGGGGGTTTATCGGGATTGCGTATTCCTTAAGGATCTGCTTCAGGGGTATCTTCTTAATCAGAAAGATTCGGATTATCAGGAAATTGAGATGCTGAGAGAGAAAATCATCACGACGTTGATCTCTGAATACAATGTGCTGAATTATAATGGAACTCTTTTCCGATATGTGAGTGAAGATTCGATTGAACGAACTTATCGGATTATTGAATATATACAAAATCACATGCAGGAAAAGCTGACCTTGCAGCTGGCTGCAGAATCGGAACATATGCAGAAGAGTTATTTTGCTTCACAATGGAAACAGATGAATTCTCAGACTTTTCTTGAATGTGTCAATCGTCTTCGTTTGATCAAAGCTGAAGAACTTCTTTTGTTTACGGAATTGAGTCATTCTAAGATCATCGAAAGCTGCGGATTCAGTGATTCCAAGTATTTCTATAAATATTTTATGGAAACTTTCGGGGAAACGCCGAAGCAGTACAAAGAAATATGGAGTCATGCGAATGAAGGAATCGAATATCATGAATTGGCAATGAAAGAAGCCTTGAAAGTATTAGATGATATGCGGAATCAATTGGATCTGGTCAATACGGAGACCCATTTGATCCGGCAGTATCGAATGCTTAAAAACTTGGAGTATCAAGGGATTGATTTGAGTAATTTTGAATTGGAAATCGATCTTTTTCATCACGATGATATCTTGGTCGTTCAGCAGTCCAGAATCAATACCTGGTATGGATTTGATTTGATCGTTAATCTGGTAAGGGATCAGGATATTCAAACTTTGATGCGTGTCGATTATCATCAGATGACAGACCAAAATGATGAAGAAGATCTGCTTAGAATGATTGAACGGTCTAAATTGCGTTTTGGTAATAAGTTGATTCGCAATTGGCGTTTTAATCTGCTTGTTCATAATTCGAGTCAGTTAGAAAGAGCGGTACAGCTGCAAAAAAATATCAGTAAACTGATTCCGGGAATCAAATGTGTGATTCAATTATCATAACAGACAATATTTTGTTAGAAAAAAATGTAAAAAATGAAATATTGACTGTACATTTTGATAGTTCCTGTTATAATTATAGTGAATAAAGGAGAAAGAATATGAAGATAGGCATTTGGGAATTGATTGTAATTGTCATTGTCGCATTGATCGTTCTCGGCCCGGATAAATTTCCGGTTTATGCCAAGAAATTGGGGCGGGCATTGGGAGAAATCAAAAAATACAGCAATGATCTTTCAAATGATATCAAAGAAAATATCGTGGAACCTTTGAATGAAGTGGCCCAGCCGCTTAAAGATGCGGTAGAGCCGATCAATACGATTCAAAAGGATATTAAATCAACGGTTACTGATGTGACAAAGTCATTTAATGATATCGGAAAACCTAAAAAAGAAGAAACTGAAGCAGTCAGTGAAGAAACAAAAGCAGAGCCGGAAGAGCCGGTAGAGATTCTTGAGACAGGAAATGATGCCGAACAGGCATAAAATATAGGAGGAATGAAATTATGAAACTCGGACATACAGAATTATTGATGATTTTATTGGTCGTTATTATTATTTTCGGACCAAAACAGCTTCCAAAGCTGAGCAAGATGCTTGGAAAATCAATCAAAAACTTTAAAGATGGTGTCAACGAATCTGACGAACCAGAAGAATAGGATTTGGATCAGAACCCATGAGTGAGAACAAAGGAAAGAAAAAAGCGGAAGAATCAAGTGAAAAACAAGAAGATGTGATGTCTTTGAACGATCATCTTCGTGAATTGAGAAACCGCATCATGATTTGTGTTGTTTTCTTGCTTGTCGGTTTTCTTCTGTGTTTCAATAAGGCTGCAGATATTGTCAGTCTATTGACGGAAATGGGCTTGGATCAAGGATATGCCTTTGTCTTTTTGACTCCGCAGGAATTGCTTGTTCAATACATGAAGGTCGGTTTGCTTGGGGCGATCGTGATCACCTTCCCGATCCTGATGTATCAGACATGGGCGTTTATTAAACCGGGACTGAAGAAAGGAGAAAACTTTTTCTTCTTTGTTGCCATGGTGGCAGGTCTTATTTGCTTTGTCATCGGTGTGGCGTTTGCTCATTTTATTTCGATGCCGTTCATGTTGGGCTTTTTAAACAGTCTTCAAGGGACGGAATATATTCAGGCGTCCATTTCAATCGAAAACTATTTGACCTTTGTCTTGACGGTGTATATCGTCTTCGGTGCAGTATTTGAAATGCCTGTCGTATCGGTCATTTTGACTCAATTTGGACTTTTGAAGCCGAAGTGGCTTATTAAAGGAAGATCTGTCGCTGTTGTGGCGATCTTCTTTGTGGCTGCGATTATTACACCACCGGATGTTGTATCCCAGGTCATGGTGGCTGTTCCGATGATCTTCTTATATCAGTTGAGTATCGGCTTATGTAAGTTCTTTTGGAAGATGAAGATCAGAAGCGATGAATATGCCAGTGATGAAGATCTTGCAGAGGCAGGAATAAAAAGAAGAAAAACGAAAAAGAAAAAAGAATAGATAAAAAAGAGCTGAAGACCGGATGGAATTCAGCTTTTCAATTTATTTCAGATCTAATTCTTTAAAGAAGATAGGGAGTTCTTTTTCCCAAGAGGCTTCACAATGGCTTCCTTTTTCATAAACATGTGGGAAGATGCGGAGCCCGTCCAATTTCATGAGTTCGGAAACGATGCGAAGATTCTGACTGGTGACTTTGGCAAAATGATCGCGACGGGAGAATTCTTTTGCACCCCAGCTCATGTAAATGGAAGAATCCGGATGAACAGATTTCGGCAAGCCCTTCATGACTTGTTTAAACATCGGATAGATATGCGGAGAAAGGCAGGCGGCTTTACTGAAAATTTCCGAATAGTTCAAAAGAACATAGAGACTCATGATCCCGCCCATGGAACTACCTCCGATAAAGGTGTGCTCGCGATCTTTTTTTGTGTGAAACTGTTCATCGATCCACGGCTTTAATTCATAAGCCATCCATTCGGCTAAAGCCTGACCTTTTTGATTGACCTGACCCCATGGACGATCAAAGAAATCATATGGAGTGAATTCGCTAAGTCTTTCATTGCCTTCGTGATTGCACTCTAATCCGACAATGATTACATTTAAGTGCTCCTGATCGCAATATTCTTTCAGTCCCCAGCACTTTCCGTAAGTGGCATCTTCATCATAAAAGAGATTATGACCGTCAAACATATAAAGAACCGATGCAGGATTTTTATAGGAACATTGTTCCGGAATATAAATATGCAAAGTGCGATAACACTTGTAGGGGGAAATCCAAATATCTTTTTTAATAACCATTTTATCAACCTCGATAGAAAAGATTTTACACTGTTTTTTTTATAAACGCAATGAATTTGAATGGAAAATGGAATTGGAAGATCAGAACAGACTTGTCAGATTTGTTTTATTTTTAAGCACTCTAGTTTCAACTTAACCATAATTGTGATATATTTATTTGCAGATTGTTTTAAGGAGAGTGAAAGAATGCAGGATGAAACAAAAATTGAACTGTTTGAAAGAATGGCTATTCCTAAGGCTGTGGCGACTTTGGCGATTCCGACAATTCTGAGTTCGCTTGTCATGATTTTATATAATTTGGCTGATACGTATTTTGTCGGAATGATCAACGATCCGATCCAAAATGCAGCGGTCACTTTGGCTGCACCGGTCCTATTAGCATTTAATGCCGTGAATAACCTGTTTGGTGTGGGCAGTTCCAGCATGATGAGCCGAGCTTTGGGAAGAAAAGAAGTTGAAACTGTTTATAAAAGCTCGGCATTTGGATTCTACAGTGCTTTAACACTCGGAATCATTTTTTCCTTGCTGTGTACGATTTTTAAAGGCCCGTTGTTGAATATTCTGGGGGCTGAATCGGTAACGATCAACGCAACTGCAGCTTATATGAAATGGACGGTGACATGGGGTGCGGTTCCCGCAATTTTAAATGTGGTCATGGCTTATCTGGTGAGGGCTGAGGGTTCGGCTTTTCATGCGAGTATCGGAACGATGAGCGGATGCCTGTTAAATATCGTTTTGGATCCGATCTTTATCTTGCCGTGGGGATTGAATATGGGGGCAGAAGGAGCCGGACTGGCAACGTTCATCTCCAATTGTGTTGCATGTCTTTATTTCTTATGTCTGTTAGGAATCAAAAGAGGAAAAACGTATGTTTCGATTCAGCCGAAACATCTGTCTTTAGAAAAAACGATCGTATTGGGTGTTTGTGCAGTCGGAATTCCTGCCAGTATTCAGAACCTGTTAAACGTTACCGGAATGACGATCCTGAATAACTTTACATCTTCATTTGGTACAGAAGCAGTCGCGTCGATGGGAATTGCCCAAAAGATCAATATGATTCCAATGCAGGTAGCCTTGGGTCTGTCTCAGGGCATCATGCCTTTGATCAGCTATAATTATTCCAGTGGCAATACAGAGAGGATGAAAAGCGCTTTATTGTTTACCGCAAAGATTGCTTTGAGTTTTCTGGTCGTGCTGTCTTGTATCTACTACTTCCAAGGAAAAACGTTGATTGCCTTGTTTATGAACCACGAGGTCATCATCAACTATGGTTCGCGTCTTTTAAAGGGTTTCTGTTTGGGGTTGCCGTTTTTGTGTATTGATTTTCTGGCAGTAGGCGTTTTTCAGGCTGTTGGCTTAGGCAAGTATTCCTTGATGTTCGCGATTGCAAGAAAAATAGTATTGGAAATTCCACTGTTGTTTATTTTGAATCATTTGTTTCCATTCTATGGCCTGGCTTATTCGCAGTTTTTGGCTGAGTTGGTACTTGCGACGGCAGCAGTCCTAACTTTAAAGAAGTTGTTTCAAAACTTGAGCAACCAAAAAGAAAGTGAGAGCCGGTGATCGTTTCTTTCTAAACATCAATTCATTACGCAATTATTTGAATATGATTTTATATGTCTGAATGTTTATATTTCCTTTTATAAGGACGCCTTCATGGAAAGATGCGGATCAGAATAATCTGTTTGTAAAAAAGGAGAAGGACAAAATGCGGTTTTTATTTGAAATAGATAAAAGAGATTATGCTCCGGATGGCAATGTTTTTATCAGGCCCTCTGCACGCGCTATTATCATTAATGATGGGAAAATAGCCATGATCTATAGCAAGAAATATAATTATTATAAATTTCCGGGAGGTGGTATTGAAAATGGAGAGCGCTTGGAAGAAGCTCTGATGAGAGAAGTTTTGGAAGAAACCGGGTTATGTGTTATCAAAAGCTCTATTCGAGAATATGGGCAGATCCGCCGTATTCAGAAAGGTTCAAAAGAAGAAATTTTTGTGCAGGATAATTTTTATTTTTTGTGCAATGTTGAAAAAGAGATGGAAGTGCAGGATTTAGATGATTATGAAGCGGACGAGGGATTTACACTTGAATATTTAAAACCACAGGATGCTATAAGAACAAACCGCGAAACTATAATGGACGATTTCCGTCAGGTAATGCTGGAACGAGAGGCTCTTGTATTGGAATTATTGATACAGGAGGGATATTTTCGGAAGTAATTCATATAAAAAAATTAAAAAGATTGATAAAATAATTTATTTTCAGTATAATTAAAGATGCATTAGTAACGATTTTAATAGTTAAGAGGTGTGAAAATGGAAAGAACTTTTAAGAGAGGATTATCTTTGATAATCGCAGTCCTTTTCTTGTTTTCCGGATTTGGGAATTCATTTCTGATTCGGGCAGAAGAGGAAGAAACTGTGGAGACAGTTGAAGAGACCGGCATCATGTTGCTTTCGGGCACAGATACCTATACCTTCAATGGCTTGACCTTTACAACGAATGACGGAAGTGATCTGACTTCTGCGACAGCGGCCGGTACGACGGATCTGTATGTTGTATCGAATGTTGTTTATGTCAATACAAGCAAGCCGTTGACAGTAAGCGGAACAACAACAACGACTGCTATTGCAATCGTTGCAGGAGTTAAAGCCGATTTGACATTTGCCGGGGTCTCTATCACCAATATAAGCGTCTCCCCGGTCAATATTATGCCAAATACAGTTGCCGATCAGACAGTTTTGCATTTGACTTTGGCCGACGGAACGATCAATACTTTAAATGCAAGTGCCGGTACAAATAATGCCGGACTTCATGTCAGCTATGGCGGTGCCTTGGTTATTGATGACTCAGTTCGTAATCCGGTTGGAGTTTATGGCGGACGTCTTACCGAAAATTGTACAATTAACGGAGAAGATTTAAAAGCCGGAGATCCTGCCTGGAAAATGGATAGTGCTAACCCGGGTAAACTGAATGTTTATGGCGGACAAAATGGTGCTGATATCGGTGGTAATCATAATGAGAATAGTGGTGCTATTACAATTAATGGTGGAAATATTACAGTTAATGCTTATACAAACGGTGGATCCAATAGTGCCGGTGCCGGAATCGGCGGTGGATATTACGGTGGAACCGGATGTTCTTTAGATGGTGGCGGTGTCGTTATCAATGGTGGTATCATCAATGCAACTGCAAGTTATCATGGTGCTGCAATCGGTGCCGGTTGGTCTGCAACAGCAGCCGGAGTCGGCCACAACGGAAAGATTCCGGGAGATATTACAATCAACGGTGGCTATATCACCGCAACAGGTAAAGACCACGGTAATGCTTTTGGTGGTGCATGCGGCAGTCAGGCTAATGTAGGACATGGAACTACAACAGCTCCTCATGAAATTACAATTACAGGTGGAACGTTATTGCCTAAGTCTAATAATAATGGAACACAGTGGGATGTTGGTGCGAACGGCGGTAAAGTTATTGTAACAGGAGGTTCTTTCTTCCCTGCAAAATATGCCAGCAGCAGTACAGGATACAGTATCCAAGGTGCCCAGGTTGTCAGTTCGGATGGTACATCTTTGACCATGGTTACAATCGACTTGTCAAGTTATACTTACAAAGATGCAACCGGTGCTGATAAATCATTGGAGGCAGGAGATTATCTTTATAGTTACAATGTTACCGTGGACGGAGTGCCGGTAAGTCCGGAATATGGTTTGTCAACCAAATTGGATGGCACTAAGAAATTATATTTCTGGCTTCCTGCATCTTCTAAAGGAAAATCAGTTTCCATTTCGAATGTTATTCTGCAGACCGCAGATGGAACAAAAGTCGATACAAGTTATCCGTTTACACTTGAAGAAGTAGGCGGAAGCGGCGGCGATGTTACAAAGCGATATGTAACATTTGAAGTAGATGAATCTGAATTCTCAAATGAATTGAAAGCTCTTATCAATAAACGTTATGATGGATTAAGCTTTGACTGGCATCTGTTGAATGAAGAAATCATCAGACAGGAAGTCGTGGTTCCTCAGCCGGTAGGCGGAAAGATCAGTGATATTAATCAGTTGGAAGAAAGTGCTGTTCGTTTGCTGGATGCCAGCGGAAATTCAACAGGAGAAGGAAGCAGTAAGGATGAATTCTATCAGGCCGGAAGTTATACGATTACAGTAAACTATAAAGGCTATGCATCAGACGCTGATTTCTCAAAGACTTTCTGGGGACATCAGACAACTTTGAATTCCACGATCACTCCTGCCGATACAGTTATCTTTAATGCAAGCTATGATGCGACTTTCTATACGGATTCTGAAGGAAAGAATCAGGTTGATGAATTAATATTAAGTGCATCAGTCCGTCCTAAAAATGGAGAAGCTTTGACTTGTGCGGCACCGGATGGATATATCCAATTCTATATTAACGGTGTTCGGGTAGGAGCTCCGCAAAAGGTAACCGCTGCACAAACAAGAATGATGAAAGCAAAAGCTGCTACTGCGAAAGTAGAAGACAGCAATGGCTATGCATACAGTACAGCAAACATTACTTTGAAATTTAAAGATAATCAGGATTATCCAAAAGTTCCGGATCTAAGTGCTTTTGATGAAAATACAGATGAAAGATTCGTTGTTACCGCAAAATATTATGACGGAACAAACTATACGAATAGTGAAGGAAGAGTCCTGCCGGTCGCAGAAGAAGAGGAAGAGCCGGAGAACTTCCCATATGTAAATCCACCGATTGCAGTGGTAACTCCAGTCGATCCGACTGAAGTTGATCCGGATGAACCAATTGATGGCGATCCGAAGAAACCGGCAGAGATCAAGATTGAAGAAGATAACGGAAAAGATATCCTGCACAGCTATGTTGAAGATCGCCTGAATGCGAAAGTAGAAGAAGGCAAAGTCAGAGATAAAGCTGAATTGATGGAGATGATGAATCATCGTTATGGATTTACGAATTCGAATAACACAGTTTTGATGGTTGGCAACAAAGCCGTGGTTATTGATGATATCACAATCGTTAATGGCAATGGAAAACAAGTCAATGAGATTGATATGTCTAATGAAGGAAACTATCAGATCTCAACAACTGTCAAGGATGGATTCGGAAATAAAACAACGATTACATTAAATTATGGTGTAAAAGACATCACAAAAGAACCGGATGGGGATGATGAAAAAGAACTGATCCCGGATTTGGATACCGATGGGGATGGATTCCCGGATATTAATGTCGATACTGATGGCGATGGAGAACCGGATACAGATATCGATACAGATAAAGATGGATTGCCGGATGTCAATGTCGATACGGACGGCGATGGTAAACCGGATGTCAACATCGATAAAGATGGTGATGGAGAGCCAGATCTGAATATCGTGGATAAAGATGGTGATGGCAAACCGGATAACATCGATCCAAACGATCCGGATCAGGATAAGAAGCCAAACCTGAATATCGTGGATAAGGACGGGGATGGAGAACCGGATGATTTGGATGATCTGACTAAAGAAGAATTGAAAGAAACAGAACCGGATGTCAATATCGATACAGATAAAGATGGATTGCCGGATGTCAATGTCGATACGGACGGCGATGGTAAACCGGATGTCAACATCGATAAAGATGGTGATGGAGAGCCAGATCTGAATATCGTGGATAAAGATGGTGATGGCAAACCGGATAACATCGATCCAAACGATCCGGATCAGGATAAGAAGCCAAACCTGAATATCGTGGATAAGGACGGGGATGGAGAACCGGATGATTTGGATGATCTGACTAAAGAAGAATTGAAAGAAACAGAACCGGATGTCAATATCGATACAGATAAAGACGGTAAACCGGATGTGAATGTTGACACGGATGATGATGGCAAACCGGATGTCAACATCGATAAAGACGGTGATAAAGAGCCGGATCTGAATATCGTGGATAAAGATGGTGACGGCAAACCGGATAACATCGATCCAAAGGATCCAAATCAGGATAAGAAGCCGAATGTCAATATCGTCGATAAAGATGGTGACGGCAAGCCGGATGATTTGAACGATCTGACTAAAGAAGAACTGTCTAAAGTGACTCCGGATGTTAATATTGATACAACAGGTGACGGTAAAGCTGACTTGAATGTTGATAAAGACGGCGATGGAAAACCGGATATCAATATTGATACGGACGGCGATGGTATTGCGGATAAGAATATTGATTTAAACGGTGACGGAATCGTAGATGTAACTGTTGTTGCACCTGTGGTTGACACCAGAGATGAAACTCATCCGTTCTTCCTGATGCTTATGATGGCTATGACACTTGGTGCAATGTTACTGATCAAAAGTCGCAAAGCACATCAAATCTAATATTATAAAATAAGTGAATGAAAGCAGATAAAAGTCTGAAGTCATTCACTTTTTTAATGATTGAAAAATAAAACGGCTTATATAAACCGTTGAATTGTAAGATTATTTTTGATTAAACATGTTTTCTTTTTGGATAAGACCTTTTTTACTGAGATAAGGCAAAAGAGTGGTCCAATGAAGATTTAAAAAGTCATGAAGTTGAGATTGTGGATCTTGATTTAGATCCAGAGATCTTGCCCAGGCCAAGTGGGCTAACATGATCATTTCTACCCAGGCATCTTGAGCTTTTTTATCAAATTGTTGATTAAAGAAACCTAAATCAGAAAGCTCTTGCAAGATGTCAAAGAGATTTGTTCTTAATCGAGAAACATTTAAACGATTCTTTTCTGCAAATTCAGGATTTAAATTTGCCAAATCGTCTGATACGAAAAAAAATCTTCCATTGATCAGACTTTTAAGCATTTTTTCTAATTGAGCATTTAAGTCAAGAAGATCTTGAGCCGATCTCTCTTTTGTCAGAAGCTGGATATCATGAATCAGAGCTTCCACGATGTCTTGCTTGTGCTTGAAATGATAAGTAAGATTTCCGACGCTCATTCCGAGCTCATCTGCAATTCTTCTCATTGTGATATGCTGATAGCCTTCTTCATTAAAAAGCACTTGTGCTTTGAATAAAATTTTTTCTCGTGTCGTATTTTGCATGTTCTCACCGTTAATATCCTAACATATTTTATAAAATAATACAAAGAAATCATTGACATTTAGTACGATTGTGCTAATATAATCTAGTACAATCGTACTAAACAGAGGAAAGATATGAAAAAACTAATTTCAATTTTAGCTGTATTGCTTCTTTTTGTAAGTGGATGCAGCTCTCAGCAGCCATGTGAGGAATGCGAAAAATGTGAAGTATGCCAACCTTGCGAGGCCCAACAAACAGAATGGGTGGATAGTTATGCTTCCGCTTCCAGAACCAAAATGATGCTGGAAGGTGATGCAAAAGTTGCTGCAGTTTCAGCATTGCAAGAAATCGATTCTGATTTGGCTACAAAGGCTCAGACACAAGAAGAGGGATATACTGCACCGGAAGGAGAAGTTCATGTTCAGATCATGGGAATCAATCCGGATGGAACACCGGGAATTTCCACGATTCATGCATGGCGGCTTGATGGAGATACCCTTACAGTGGTTATGACCGATGGACAGAATGCACAGAATCTTGCTAAAGTGGGTGTTAAAGGAACGATTCTGGTTCATGGAGAGAGTTATTATCAACTGCATCTGGAAACAGTTGAGGTGAGCACTTTAGAATACTCAGATGAGAATTATGAAAATGGCTTGTTCAATTCTGCTTATTCCGGAGCACCGGAAAAGCTATGCGAATATACAATCACCTTTCAGATATTGTCTGTTGAACAGGTAAATCTATACGTTCCGAACTAAAAAATAGACTCATGAAAAGACGATGTTGCACAATTTGAGACATTGTCTTTTTTTATCAGTGTCTATTGATTGAGAATGCCCAAGAAAAACTGATATCAGAATAAGTTTTTCTTGAAAGGAAAGGATTATATCCTGTATAATAAAAGTGAAGAAGATAGGGTCAGAGCGATTTGAGAAATAGAAAAGATTTTGACATGTACTGGTTTTTCGGGGCCTTATCTTGCAAGCACTGCCGTGTCTTCAGTGACTTTTATCAAATCGGGAGGTCTCTAATTCAATTTGAGTCATTCATTTTGTATTAGGGATCGTTTGCCTAAATTTCCATAAAACACACCAAGATGAATGATTCATCTTGGTATTTTATTTGTATGGAAAGGAAGGAAAACATGAACAGCGTACAATTATATGAAAACACAAAATTTCAGATTTTAACCAAGTTTTACCAAAAATCAAGAAGGACAAGTGAAGAGATTCCGATTCATTGCTTGATTGATTTGGGATTGATGGATGAGAATGGATCGCTCAGCGAACAAGGAAAACTGTTTAAGGATGGCCGTGATTCAAGTTCCATTGTTATTGAATTGAGCCGGTGGCATGCTTTTGATCGAGGTAACCTCATCGATAGGGAAGTGATCCGGGGGAATATTATTTACGATGTACAAAAAGCTGAAGAGTTCATGAAGGCACATTCTCTTGCGTATAAACGCAATTATGCAGGAGGCTGTTATGTTCATTACTGTTATCCCCTTGAAGCTTTGGAACAGGGTCTTTGGATCTGTTTGATGAAAGGAAATTTTTTGAAATCAAATCGAATCTGTATTGATATCTTCCAGAATCGGATCGAGTTCAGCTTTTCATCTCTTAAAAAGGACGCATCCAATATTGTGATTACGAATATCTTGAAGTTGTGTCAAAAGACAGAGGGTGTACAAAGCAGTTTTATACGGATCGAGAGATGTTATCAAAAAGAAAGGAAGAGGTGGAGAATAGTAGAAAAGAATGGATCGATGAAAATCATGCTTGAAAACACCTATTATCGACCGGTCAGAAGATGTGAACTCAAAAAACTCAGACCCTCTGCAAAAAGATGTTATTTTATGATTTTGGAAAATCCGGGGATACAACTTCAAGAATTGGCAGAGAAATTAAATCGACCTTATATCACGGCTCAGACAGAAGTCAGAAATCTCAGAAAGAAACAATTGGTAGAAAGACGAGGAAAAGTAATGACAGGAGGATATTACTGTATTGAATTTGAACCGGAATGATCAGGGAAAGTTAAATTAATTTTGAATATTTGAATTTGATCGGCAATAAGAGTATAATGAATGCAAGTAGTATTGAAAACGATGTCAGATATCGTGCAAGGGAGGGTTGTTATGAAGGTTGCAGTGGTAACGGACAGCGGAAGTAATATTTATGCTCAAAAAGTTGAAATGGAAGGATTGTTTAAACTTCCTCTTCAAATCAGCGATGGTGATAAAACCTTTTTGGAAGGGGAAGAAATCGATACAAAAAGTGTTTTTCAAATGATTCATGAGGGAAAGCTATTGAAAACGAGCCTGCCGCCGCTTGGAAGGATCGAACAGCTGTTTGAAGAATTGAAGAAAGCTGGATATGATTTAATATTTGCGGTGCCGATCTGTACCGGCTTATCCGGAACGATCAATGCTATGCGAACCGCGGCAGCAAATATAGAAATTGAATTTGATTATATTGATTGTTTTTCTACTGCCAGTAATGAGTTATATTTGGCAATTATGGCCAGAAAAATGTTTGATAAAGGAATGGATAAGGAAATCATTAAAGAAAAGCTCATTACAGCGGCAAAAGACAGTGTTACTTATATCATTCCGAATGATTTGAAGCATTTGGCTAGGGGAGGCAGATTGACTCCGATGGCGGCAGCTTTGGGTGGACTTTTAAAAATCAAGCCGATCTTAAAGGTGGCAGAAGATACAGAAGGAAGAATCGATGCCTATGCCAAAGTCAGAACAATGTCCAAGGCACAGGATGTCGTCATTGAGACGTTGAAGAATGAACATCATGTTGATGACAACTGTCTGATCTGCATTGCCGATGTAGATGATAAAGAAGGAAGTCAGAAGTATTATGAAAAAATGCATCAGGCATTTCCAAATGCTGAGATTTTCTGTGTGGACCTGATATCAACAGTAGGGGTTCATACCGGAATCGGATGTTTGGGAATTCAATATATCCGAAAATTTGAAATTGATTAAAGAAAAGTGCTGAATCTGAATTCGGCATTTTTTATATAAGAACTTCTATTATCAAGACCTATCTTTAAAATTCAGACATGATTGGTGTGGCAACTATAAAACTGCTGCACTTTTTTACTATTCTTGATTCTCGGGGAAAATGCAAACTCCCGAAGTTCGAGAAAAAGGAAGAAAAAATTAGGAAAAGGGAA
>CAZUVT010000006.1:0-31539 GCA_964623925.1 uncultured Erysipelotrichaceae bacterium | reverse complement strand
CAATTAGGGTTTAAATAGTTCATTTTTTCTGTCTACTTTCTGTTGACAAGTTCACCCTTTAATGATCCCTTTATTTAGAATCATTTATTTCATTACAGCCTTTTTATGTCATCAATTCTTTTTTGAAAGTTTTTATTTCCTAAACATTTCTATCTTTCATATGCGGGAATAACAAAACTTCGCGGATGGATTCCTCTCCTGTCAGAAGCATGACCATACGGTCCACACCGATACCGATACCACCCGTTGGAGGCAATCCGTATTCAAGCGCTTCTACGTAATCCACATCCATTTCACTGGCCTCATCATCCCCGAGATTCTTCAATTCGATCTGCTTTTCAAAACGTTCTCTCTGATCGATCGGATCATTCAATTCACTGAATGCATTTCCATATTCTCTGCCACAGATAAACAACTCAAAACGATCGGCAAAACGAGGATCATCAGCATTCTTTTTAGCCAATGGCGAAATTTCAACCGGATGACCGTATACAAAAGTCGGCTGGACAATCGTTTCTTCTACAAACTGTTCATAGAACAGGTTAATAATGTGTCCGACACTTCTTTGATGCGGTTCTACTTCAACATGATGCTCTTTTGCCAAAGCTAAGGCTTCATCCACTGTCATTTCTTTCCAGAAATCGACACCGGTCACTTCTTTAATTCCATCCACCATATGTAATCTCTTATAAGGGGCTTTCAAGGAGATGTTGTGACCTTCCCATTCGATCTCAGTCGTTCCTCTTGCGGCCATAGCACAGTTCTCAAAAACACCTTCGCAAAGATCCATCATTCCCTGTAAATCAGAATAGGCGACATAAGCTTCAACTGTTGTAAATTCCGGATTATGAGAAGTATCCATTCCTTCGTTTCTGAATAATCTTCCAATTTCATAGACACCTTCAAGTCCACCGACAATCAATCTCTTTAGCGGCAGCTCTGTTGCGATACGCAAATAGAAATCTTTATCCAATGTATTGTGATGTGTAACGAATGGACGAGCGGCAGCACCGCCCAAAATCGGCTGCAGAACAGGTGTCTCTACTTCAATCAACCCAAGTCCGTCAAGATAGTGCTGCAAAGCACGAATAATGCGAGGACGCATCATGGCCACCTTTTTTGCATGATCATTCATGATCAGATCCACATATCTTCTGCGATATCTCTCTTCCACATCCTGAAGTCCATGGAATTTCTCCGGAAGCGGTCGAAGTGCCTTGCATAGATGTGTATAGCTTTCGGCACGAACTGAAAGCTCACCGCTGTCTGTCTTGCAGACGATGCCTTCTACCCCGATAATATCACCGATATCGCTGGCCTTAAAGATTTCATAAACCTCTTCGCCGACGATCCCCTTATTAACTACGATCTGGATCTGACCGTCGCGGTCTTGAATATGCATAAATCCAAGCTTACCCATTCTTCTTTTGGTCATAATCCTTCCGGCAACGGATACATGAACCTCTTTTTCTGCCAATTCTTCCTTTGTATTTTCGCTAAATTCATCGCGAATCTGTTGGGAACGATGAGTTCTCTTATAGGCATGTCCAAACGGATCAATGCCTTTGGCTCTTAAATCTTCCATCTTTTGACGACGGACACGTTCTTGTTCTGATAAATTCTGTTCCATAAAATTCTCCTTTTTTTAAATTAAAAACTCTCATCCCGACTAGGGACGAGAGTTAACATCGTGGTACCACCCTGCTTCATGGAAGAATCGCTTCATTCCATCTTTGTAACTTGATCGATCAAGTTGACCTTTATCGCAGGTTTACGCTTCAGCTCCAAGCCTTTATTCACTTCCTCTTTATGATCTGTCTCTCACCTTTCACAGACTCTCTTTACACTCTGATAGAAGTTACTCCTCTTTTCAATGCCTCGGTTTATCGATTAGATTATACGAATTTTCGCTTTGTTTGTCAATTGAAATCCAAGGATTCATCAAGAAACTAAAATGCAATCTCTTCTAAGTAACGGATATCTTCACTTTTCAAAGCCAAACAATATTGATCCAAAATCATTTCCAGCTGCTGATATGTCGTCATGGAATTCAGCTGATCTTTGATGCGGTGACTATGCGGAAGTCCCTGAATATACCAGGAGGCATGCCCTCGCATTTCCTTAATTCCCAGCACTTCTCCTTTTAATTCAATAAGACGTCTCGCATGTTCCTTAGCCATTGTAAATTTTTCCTCAACACATGCCTTGGGACATTTTTCATGGTGATTTAAGTAGTAAACAATTTCACGGATGAGCCATGGATCTCCCAATACCCCTCGCCCGATCATAATTGCATCGCAGCCGGTAGTTTCAAGCATCAAAACTGCATCTTCCACAGTATGGATATCTCCATTACCGATGATTGGAACAGAGACGGCTTCTTTCACTTTTTTTATGTAGCTCCAATCACTGCGTCCTTCATACATCTGACTTCTTGTTCGGGCATGAATCGCAATAGCAGAAACTCCTGCTTTTTCCATCAGCTTTGCCATCTCTACAACATTGATATGTTCCTGATCAAATCCCAGGCGCATCTTCACGGTGACCGGTTTTTTTACATGTTCAACGATGGCTTTGACGACTTCATATGCATGCTGCGGATCTTTCATCATAGCACTTCCGGCATGTGATTTGATTACTTTTGTTACCGGACAGCCCATATTGATATCAATGATATCACAATCACTTTTTTCATCTAAGAACTTAGCGGCAGTCACCATCGAATCAAGTTCACTTCCGAAAATCTGCATCGTTAAGGGATGTTCTTTTTCTGAAATCTTGCTCATGTTGATCGTTTTCGCATTTTTATACGAAATCGCTTTGTCGCTGAGCATTTCACTGTAAATCAGGCCGGCACCGAATTCTTTGGCAATCGTACGGAATGCAGTATTACTGATCCCTGCCATTGGTGCAATCACGACTTGATTTTCAATTTCAACATTTCCTATTTTCCACATGACTGCTTAAACTCCATAATGCTCTGTAATTCTTCCTCACTGAAATGATACTGTTTCGAGCAAAACTGGCATGTAATTTCACAGCCGTGATCTTCCTCTTTCATTTCCTGAAGATCTTTCAAGTCCAATGTAGATAAAGCTCCCATAAAACGATCTTTGCTGCAATCACATTTAAAGTAAACATCTCTTTCTTCCAAGATCACAACATCTTCAAATAAGTCTAATGCCAGATCTTTCGCGCTCTTTCCTTCCATTACTAAGGAAGAAACCGGGCGCAAGGTGGAAACGACTTGTTCTGCCAAAGCAATATCTTCTTCTGTTGCATCCGGCATCATCTGAATCAAGATGCCCCCGGCTGATTTGACCGAATTATCTGTATCGACTAAGACCCCGACACTGACAGCACTTGGAGTTTGCTCACTGACTGTAAAATAATAGGCAAAATCATCACCGATCTCGCCGCTCTGCAAAGCAACAGTCCCGACGAAATCATTTTTAAGACTCAAATCTTTAATTACTTTCAGTGTCCCTTCTCTTCCCACAGCCACACCGACAGCTAATTTCCCGCTGTCATTATAAGTCAATTGTATATGCGGATCCCCCACGAAACCGCGAACAGCACCATTTGCATAAGCATCTGCCATGATCGTTCCGATCGGACCGTTGCCATTAATCTGAATCGTCACTTTTTCCTCATCGGTTTTCAGCATGCTGCCAAGCATGCATCCGATGCTCAGAACTCTTCCTAAAGCCGCAGCACTGGTTGGCCACAAATCGTGATCAACACGGGCAACTTCACACAAATCGGTCGTCGTACAAGTCAAGATGCGGATCCTGCCATCACATGCTACTGCTTTTACTAATTTATCCTTCATTCCCAATCACTCCTTAAGCAACACAAGTTTATTATTTTAACCTCTAAAAGTCAACAAGAAACAACAAATATAACTTTCCTGTCAATTGAGATTCAATTTTTAAAAATGAGAAAGCCGGATCTTGTCCGGCATGATTTTATTCATTCTCTTGTTTTTCTGCATCATCATGCTTCTGCTCTGATCCAGCCTGTTCCTGATTTTCAGAATCACTGCTCTTCATCACAAAAGTGCCATTTGCAATCTGCTGAATTTCTTCCGCAGTAATCGTTTCCTGCTCAAGCAAAACAGTGGCGATCTGTACGAGAAGTTCCTTATTCTCATTGATGATTTCTCTTGCCTTAGCATAGCATTCATCCACGATCTTTCGGATCTCCTTATCGATTTCATAGTTAACCTGATCGGAAACATTGGAATTCGTTGTATAATCTCTTCCTAAGAAAACGCTGCCTTCTGATCTGCCGTATTTGATCGGTCCCAAATCACTCATACCAAATACAGTAACCATATTGCGTGCAATTCTGGTCGCTTCCTGAATATCGTTGCTGGCACCGCTGGTCACATCATTAAAGAAGATTTCTTCAGCAGCCCGTCCGCCCAAATAAGAGGTGATCGATCCGATCATATCTTTTTTGGTATCCAGAATCTTTTCCTGTTTTGGAGAAAGAAGATTGTATCCACCGGCTGTTCCACGCGGAATGATCGTTACTTTTTCAACCACGATCGGACTGTCGCCTTTTAATCCGATAACAGCATGTCCGGCTTCATGATAAGCAACAAGCTTCTTTGTTTCTTCATCATATTTTCTGCTCTTTTTAGCCGGTCCCATCATGACACGGTCGATTGCTTCATCCAGCTGTTCCATGCCGATTTTTTCCAAATTGCCACGCACCGCCAAAATCGCTGCTTCATTCAAGACATTTTCAAGCTCGGCACCGCTGAATCCAGGGGTTCTTTTAGCTAAAGCTTCCAGATTGATATCATCCGCAAGCTTCTTGTTTCTTGCATGAACTTCAAGTATTGCCTTACGGCCTCTGACATCAGGCAGGCTGACTGTGATCTGACGGTCAAATCTTCCCGGTCTTAACAAAGCAGGGTCCAGAACATCCGGTCTGTTCGTTGCAGCAATGACAACAATTCCGGCATTATCACTGATGCCGTCCATTTCCACCAGCAACTGGTTTAATGTCTGTTCACGCTCATCGTTTCCGCCGCCGACTCCGGCACCCCTTTGACGGCCAACTGCATCGATTTCATCAATAAACACCATACAAGGCGCTGTCTTCTGCGCTGTTTTAAACATGTCTCGAACACGGCTGGCACCGACGCCGACAAACATTTCAACAAAATCTGAACCGGAAATAGAATAGAATGGCACATCGGCTTCACCGGCAACTGCCTTTGCCAGCAAAGTTTTACCGGTACCCGGTGAACCGACCATGAGAATGCCCTTTGGAATACGGGCTCCCATCTTCGCAAATTTCTTCGGCTGCTTCAAATAATCAATGATTTCAGCCATTTCCTCTTTTTCTTCATCACAACCGGCTACGTCATTAAATCTTACCTTGATATTGCCTTCAAGACGGGCTCTGGATTTTGAAAATTCAAATGCCTTGGCATTTCCGCCTCCATTCATTTTGTTCATCATGAAGAAAGCAATTCCGGCAAGCAACATAAACGGTATGCATGAGATCAAGGTATCCACAAAAACATTGGATGAATCCGCATCAACGACATTGGTTTTCTCTAAAGTATCCATGATATGATCGATTTGTGAATCCGTACGCGGTATTCTGACAGAAAAACCATAATCAAGCCCGTCTGTTCCGGTATAAACACCATTTACATCGACAACATTGCTGCCGACACTGACACTTGACTGCTTGATCGTATTCGAATCCAATAAATCTCTGAATTCATCATAGCTTAGATTCTTGTTTGAAGTCGGATTTCCTCCAAAGAGAAATAATGCCGCTGCAATTAAAGCCAGATACGGCAACAGGTTTGACCATTTGTTATTTCTCATTCTTTTTTCACACTCCTTTTATTTGTAACATTCTTCTTTTAATACTCCGATATAAGGTAGATTGCGGTATTTCTGGTTAAAATCCAGTCCAAATCCAACCACAAATTCATTAGGAATCGTGAAACCCTTATACTCCGGCACAATTTCTACCACACGTCGATCCGGTTTGTCAAGCAAGGTTACGATCTTAACATCTGCCGCTCCCTTAGTATAAAGAAGTTCTTTTACTGTCTTTAAAGTTCTTCCCGTATCAACGATATCTTCGACTAAGATGATATTCGCTCCCTTAACTGATCGATCAAGATCCTTTAAAATTTTAATCTCTCCTGTCGATTCTGTTCCGGAATAGCTGGAAACATCCATAAAGTCAAATTCAATATCCAGTTCAATATATTTGATCAACTCTGAAAGAAATGGAACAGACCCTTTAAGCAAAGCGACAAGAAGCGGAGCTTCCTTCCCTGTGTATTCCTCGGTAATCTGTTTTCCCAATTCTTCACATCTTTTTGTAATCTGAGCTGCTGTAATATAAACCTCTTTAATATTTTGATGCATTTTGAAATCCTCCTGCAAAATCTCTTCTATTTTATCACAGATTTTATCACAAAAAAAGAAGGTTTTTCAGAGTAATGCTCAATATCACAGCCAAGCTGCGGTACCAGAATGATTTTCCCCTGACTATTCTCCACGACCGGCCATCTTTCTCTTTCTTTAATTGGGATCTTCCGATCGATAAACCATCGGTTTATCTTTTTCGTTCCTAATCTAAGGTGAATTGCATCCCCCGGCTGACAGGAACGAAGCATAAGCGGAAAATCTTCCGGTCTTACAGTGACAGCCTCAGTCGAACGGCCCGACGATTCAACAGAAAAGAAAGGTGTTTCGATCATCTTTGGTTCTGTTAGAACGTAACAGTAAGAAACTTCATTGTTTTCTTCCACATAAATAGAGCTGTAATCTTTAACGATCCGAAATTGATCATATGAATGACTCATATTTCCTTTACCATGGCAGATCTGCTGATCCCACTGTTGCAAGAGTGACAAAGAATACCCTTTTGATCGAGTTGCATATTCCGATAAATAAAAACGAAGCAGATCAATTCTTTCCGTTTCACCAAGAGGAAGATATGAATCAAGCGGTATCTTTCCGTCTTTCACGATCTCTTTCATCTTGATTCGGTTTAATTCTTTGATCCGGTTCAACTCTTCTATCTCCTTACATAGTCTGTCCATTTCTTCTTCACTCATGACATCGATCTGTTCATGGCGGATCCGATTGCGGCTGTAATCATTTTTGAAATTGGATTCATCATGATGAAATTCCACATGATTCTGATTACAATACTCAATCAATTGCGATTTAGTCATTTTCAAAAGCGGTCTTACGATCCGATAGCCTTCGATCAGCCTTTCTCTTTGAAGTCCATAAACATTCGTTTCCATTTTTCTCATCTTTTGAAACAGATAAGTTTCAACGGAATCTTCTTTATGGTGAGCAATCAAGACCCCTGTACATTTCTCTTGATCGATCAGTCTGAAAAAGAACTGATAGCGCACCTCTCTTGCCCAGGATTGAAAATTTCCTTTCTCATAATGCGGTGACAAGATAAAAATGGGCAAATGATGTTTCTGACAATATGCCTTCACGCAGTTCTCATCGCGATCTGCTGTATCTCGCTTATGATAATTCACATGGGCAACAACGACACGGACCTTATTTTCAACCGCCATGTTTAAAAGAGCCATTGAATCCGGTCCTCCGGAAACTCCAATCACCCATTTGCCATTTAAGATCTTTTCATCAAGCATCGGCATCACCGTTGCTATTGTACCATATTTTCAAAAATAAAAGTTGATTTCACGCTCAAAATGACACTTTTTTAACAAGTTCAGTGAATCTGTTTAAAAATCCTAGACGGATTGGACATGAACGAAAAGAACGGTTGCATCATCTTTAAACTGTCCATTCGGTTTTTTCATGGAAGCTTTGATCTTTTCCTCTAATTTATCTTCTTTCAGCCATTTTTTTAAAAGCTGTGTCTCAATGCCATCGCTGACCATCAAAAAGACATCCCCTTTACGACATGAAATCTTAAAACAATCCGGTTTAATTTTCTGAATGATTCCCAGTGGCAACCCTTCTCCTTTTATTTCTATAACGCATTTGTTTCGGATCAGATAAGTCGGACAACTGCCTGATTTGATCATATAGGCTTCTTTACTGCTTCGATCAAAGCATAAAAAATCTAAGGTTGCGAAATTTTCTTTTCTTGTCAAAGTCATGCATTCATTAATATTCCCGGCAATCAAAGAAAGCGGCATTTGGCATGCGATCATACGCTGCGCCAATTCGATTAAAAAACGACTTTCTTCTCTTGCCTCTGCTCCATATCCCATGCCGTCACTGAGAATCACACAGGTCTGATCTTTACATTCAAACACGCTGTACTGATCACCGCTGACCTGATCTTTGCTGAAAGAATAGGGATGAACCTGTAGTTTACAGCATTCGGCACTGGTGCATTCCAAAATAGCAAATCCATTCAGCGCTCTACTTTTAACAAGAGAAGTTATTTTCAACTTTTTCCTTACACATTTTTCAAGAAGCGGAACAAGGATCGATGTTATTTCCTGTTTAGTACATCTTGCACAATGCAGTCTCAACGAAAGACCGCCATCTTTCCCCTCTTCGATATGCAGACGCGAGATCTCAAACTGGTAACCCTCCAAGGTCTCCATGATCTTTTTATGCAGTGCATTCATGCTTTGAGAAGAACTTTTTATTTGCAAAGACATCGTATTAAGTGTTTTTCCCATGCTGTTGATCAATTCCGTTTCCAACGGAGTTCCCTTATAATGATCCGCCAGACATTCAAAAATCCTGGAAAACTGCTGCAGCTGAAAAGAACAATCACTTGTCTGACGATCTAAACTAAGAGAGATTTCCTCTTCTTCCTTTCTGCTTATGTTGATCCATTCGGCAATCATTGCTGCCATAAGTACGCACAAACTCTGAAACACCGACTGGATCTCCGTTTTATATAGCAGAAGAAGCAAACAGAACAGAATCGTTTTTATCTTTTTTTTGTCAAATGGAATGCATCCGCACACAACAGCAATCACTGCAGTTGAAAAGCCTGCTTCCTTCATCGAAAAAGCAACCGAAAAAAACATAAAGAAAACCAAAGTTCGAAGGTCAAGTAAATAAGAGGACAAAGCCGCGCTAAATACAAAAAAAAGCCGGTCAAATCCATTGAATGTCCCAAAATAAGAAGGGAAGCATAACAAAAACAGAAGACCTATTTTCATGAGGTAAGTTTCCTTCAAATCAGAACTGCTGTCCTTATCAAGAAAGTATGTACAAAGTCCTGCCGCCACCGCTCCCAATAACACATGAGAGAAATCATAAAGGCGGATCATCATTTCAACACTGATGCTGATGGACGCAAGAAAAGGTAATGACGTAAAGCGATTTATTCTTGTCAATGAAATTCCCTGAAAGAGAAGATTAAAAAATATTAACGTGATCAGCAACAGTGCCAGATTTTCAAGATGAAAAACAGCCGTGGTTCCAATTGTCAATAAAATTGAGATCCAATATAAAACCGGATGCCGCTGCACCATGCAACATAACATGGAAATCAAAATGCTGTTTCGACAAATATCATCCGGAATAAAACAACATAGTACAAAAGGAACGATCAGCACTGCAAAATGCCAAGAAAATTGATGGAAAAGACTGCCTTTGGCAAGCGAAACTTTAATTGATGTCATAAATTCACCTCGTTCTTTCATTTTAAACAGGAAGAACGGAAAAAAGTGTCAGTTCTTAGAACTTCATGCATTCTTTTAATCTTTTTTTGATTTCCAAAAATAGTGTACTATTTTTATTAATATTTGCCTTTACATCTATAATTCTTGCTGTATTGATGAATTTACCGTCATTGAGAAATAAAACGGATTCTTTTGCCATTCCTTCCACTAATCCGATCCTCATCAAATGCCGCTTTCCTTCCGGAGTTTCCTGTTCATCATAGGCCTGATTCACCATGATCGGATTGGAAGTCATCGGTACTACAAATGCTTTTCCATGGCAAAAAGATAAAATAACGGCGAAATGTTGGAAGCCACTTTCGTACAAATAAGATTGTTCACCAAAATCCACAAAACATATATCTCCGATACGAATATTGATTCCCAATTCGACACAGGATGAATACTTGCTTCGAACAAGCCAATTTGCTTCACTTGTGATCCGACTGATCATTTTTCCTTCACTCAGTGTCCCCACCTCTTCAATTTTCATCTGCTGATAAAACTCATATTGCTTTTTTAACTGCTCCAGTGTTGTTTTTTCACCTTTTTTAGGTATAACTAATTGATTTAATGTGTTCATAAATAATCCCTCCACATTATTTATTCGCACAGTTTTCATTTTTCCCCATTATTTTCTCATTATTCGGAAATAAAAAAAACTCTCAAAAATCGAGAGTTTAACATTACTTTCTTCCTGCACCGCCGCCACGCGTACTTCCTCCACCTGAAGATCTTGTCGGTGTACTTCTGCCAGCACTGGAAGATCCCCGACTGAAACTTGATGAACTATGACTTGGAGTTGACGAAGCTCTGCTTGAGCTGGATGTGCTTCGACTCACAGATGAACTTGATCTTGAAGAAATAGACGAACTATGCGTGGAAGATCCCCAGTTTGAACCAGAAGAGCTTGAACCAGATGAACTCCAACCAAAACTGCTGTTTGTCGGTTCATTCGCAACTTGCGGCTTCTCTTCGTAACGAGGAGGCTCCGGCTCATGATATCGATCACTCGGTTCATCCCATGGATCCGGATGAGGCGGTTCATACGGTCTCGGTTTTGGGTGAGGCCTCGGCTGAGGACGTGGTCTCGGCCTACGATCATCATGATAAATAAGGGTCGTTGAATTATATCCTGAACCGGCAGATCTAATCAACGATCTTATTACGAAAATAAAAATGATAATAAAAAGAATCACCGCAATCCAGGTAAAATCCGGTGTGTATATCGTCACCTTGGAAGGTTTTGATGAAGTGGAAGAAGATACGGGCGATTTTACCTGTTCAGTAGCTTCCTCTTCGATCAGTCCATATTTCTTTGAAACGATCGAATAAATCTCATCAAAGGTATTCTTGACTGCTTTATCAAAATTCCCGTTGTCGAAATCTTTTTCCATGGAACGATCCAGGATCCTTGTCAAAACAGAGGCACTTAATTCTCTTTCCAATCCCTTGCCGACAGTTACCCAATACTTGCCTTCTTCTGTTACCAAAATAATTAAAACACCGTTGTCATATCCTGCGGAGCCGATCTGCCATTGATTGAACAGCTCATAACTGAATACTTCCAGATCATCCGCTGAAATATACTCCGTCGTAACAATAAGGATTTCCGCTCCCTTATCCAGAACTGAATTTTTATTTTCAAGATAATACTCAGTAGAATCGCTTAATACATCAGCATAATCATTTACATAATAATCCGTACTTTCCGGAATCATATCTGCATGAATTTTTAGTGCAGATACGATGGAGAGCATAACCATCATGACTGCAATGATACAAATACTGATTTTTCTGATCATTTTCATTTTCAAGCCCTTTTACAGCAGATCGATCTGTATCCTTTCTATTGAAACTCTTGCAATCTTTCTATTCTTGCCAATCTCTTAAAAAGAGAAGCCGGAAACTGATTCAACACTTGATTATATTCTGATACTGTTTCTTTAAAATCATTTCGGTTGATAAAAATCATGCTTTCTTCATATTCTGCTTTATACTGAGCATAGCTTTTCAATGTTTTTTCATCCAAATTCATTCTATCAGCGATCACAATCAAATCATCTACTGCCCTCTTTTCTGCCATGAAGAGTTCAATGCTCAGATGGATATCTGTTTTATTAGTATCCACACTTTTAAATTGATTGTAAGATAAATCAATTGCTTTTGCCAAATCAGAATCCGAAGCCAGATATTCATTCAAAACTAAGACTTTTTTAATTAAGAATCCATATTCGGCAGCATCCACCATATCTGAATAAATTGCAGGATCATCCATAGTTCCCAAATAAAACTCTTTTTGAACATCTTTATATAGACTTCGCAAACCTAAAGTTCCCTGAAGAAGCGAACAAAGCACAATGACAACAATCATGATCCATCGTGCTGTCTTTAAATCTTTCAGATTCATACGGATGCCCCATTAAGAACGAATCTGAATAAGCTTTTCTTTGAGTTCAGTCTCGATCTTAGCCAATTCCTTGCTGGCGGCATCACGTTTTGTACGTCCTTCTTCCTGAATTTTCAAGACTTCATCCAGCGTGGTGATCAGCTGTTCATTGGTATGCTTCAATGTTTCAATATCAACAATACCGCGCTCTGATTCTTTCGCGACTTCAACAGTGGCCATTTTCAGCATATCAGCATTTTTCTTTAGTAACTCATTGGTTACATTGGTTACCTCGCGCTGTGCTTCCATAGCCTGCTTTGAATGATTGATTCCTAATGCCAAAACCATCTGTGATTTCCACAAAGGAATCGTATTAACGATCGTTGACTGAATTTTCTCAGCCATCAAGGTATCATTATTCTGAACCAAACGGATCTGTGGAGCCATCTGCATGGAAATCGTTCTTGTCAATTCCAGATCATGAAGCTTCTTTTCAAATCGTGTGCACAGATTAGCCAGATCATTGGCAGCCTGTGCATCTTCAGCAGCACCGGTCTGTTTCGCCTTTTCGATCAAAGCCGGAAGTTCTTCATTCTGAACCTTTTCCAATTTTTTCTTACCGGCCAATATATACATCGTTAATTCTTTATAATTAATAAGATTGCGTTCATAAAGCTGATCCAATACAGCGATATCTTTAAATAAAGTCATTTGATGATCTTCCAAGATATTCACGATACGATTGACATTGACTTCAGCTTTATCATATTTCACTTTCAGATTGGCAATTTTATTCGCCTGCTTTTTCAACATGCCGAATAATCCCTTGGACTCTTCTTCAGCATTGAATCCCTTCAATTCTCCGACAAGATTGGTAATCTGATCTCCGACTTCACCTAAATCTTTCGTGCGTACATTGTTTAATGCCGTTTCCGAAAATCCGGAAATCTTCTTTTGTGCTTCGGATCCATACTGCAAGACAATATTGGCATTTGTAATATCAATCTTCTCCGCAAATTCTTCCACCATTTTCTTCTCTTCATCACTGAGTGAGTTCTCTTGCAGATCCGTTGCCGTTGCACTCACTTCTTCTTGTTCCTGCTCTTCAATTTTTTCTTCTTCACTTGATAATGTGAGCGTGATTTTGTTTTCTTCCATGTCCTGTTCTCCTTTATAATTTTAATCCTGTTTTATTGTCGAGACCTTCTTGTTTCAGCATGCTTTCCAATACGGTAATATCGGCACTGATATCCAGCGCTTCATTATCAAATAAGGAATCCAGCTGTTTCTTAAAGGCCGTTTCAATTGGCTCCATCATCGATGCAATCTTATCCATCGATTCTTTGACTTGACTGCTCTTCATTTTCTGCTTTTCAAAATCCGCATAATGATTCAGCAGGTTGATGCATGTCGGCAAATAATAATTTAAAAATTTTCGTATCTCAGTCACTTTCTTCGGCTTATCCATGACTGTCTGCAAAATACTCTTTGTTATCTCGACAAAGGAATCGATCTGATCCGAAAGTTTCTGATCTTCAATCTTTTCATTAGCTTCTTTCAGCTGAATGATGAGCTTTCTTCCCTCTTCTACTGCTTCATGAAGCAATGGATTATCAATCACTTCAATTTCTTCAACAATGGTACGATCATATTTCTTTTTCGCAACTGTAAATGAGATGATGGCAATTCCGGCCAAAATCAAATAGCTGGAAAATCGATACATCGGTAAAAACAGACTTCCTGCAACCCAGACGGCCGCGACGATATAATAAGGTGTCACCGATTTTTCCATTGTTTTAACAACCTCTTTTTTGACTCCTTCCGGCATCTGTTCTCACCTTCTTTCCTTTTTGATTCTATTCTTTATTATCTTATCGTTTACAAGTTTTCTTGTCAAGAAAACACCTATTTTCTTTTGATTTTTTCTCCTACTGAAATCCTGCTCAACAAAAAACTCTTCAGCATGATGAGAAGAGTTTGATTCTATTTTACTTTCTTTCAAATTTCTTATGAAAAATCCGATCCAGAATGGATAAAAGCGGTCTGTATTTCGGATTAAGCATACCGGTATACTCAATAAATAAATCATATCCGATCAAAAGGCATCCGAGCATGAAAAGACCGATAATCTCATCAAAAAAACTGACTATCGCACAGATTCCAAAAAGCAGGGTAACAAAATAGATCGCCAGAACGGTATTCCGATGTCCAAATCCCATTTTAAACATCAAGACGTGATGTAAATGACTTCGATCCGCATCAGTCATCCGGTGTCCGCTCAGCTTTCTTCTCAGCATCGCCACCAAAGTATCGGAAATCGGAACAAACAGAATAATGACCGGAAATCCCAATGTGATAAAAGTCGTTGTCTTAAAGCCCAAAAGAGACAGACAGGCAATCGTATAGCCTAAAAACAAGGCTCCGCAGTCACCCATAAAAATAGAAGCCGGATGGAAATTGAACAACAAAAATCCTAGAATCGACCCCATTAAGATCAAACATAGAATACAAATATAATTCAAACCCATCAAATATCCGATAAAACCGATCGTCGCCAAAACAATAAAACTGACTCCGCTGGAGAGACCATCCAATCCGTCAATCAAATTGATGGCATTGGTAACCCCTACGATCCAGACAAACGAAACAAGCATGGAAATAAAGCCCATTTCCAGATTCACATTGAATACCGAAATCCCGGTTAACGTAATTTGTCCGTAAAAAATCGCCACCAAGGCACTCACTGCCTGAAAGCACAATTTCGCAAGCGGAGAAAGATCCATCATATCGTCGATCAGCCCACCCAAAAAAACAATGCTTCCACCAATCATGATTGCATTGATGGTTCTATCTGCATCCATAAAGTAAGTCATGGCAATCATAAAAGCCACATAGATTGCAAGGCCGCCTATGCGTACGATTTTGCCATGATGTACAGTCCTCGCATTTTCCTGAGCATAAATCCCTAAATTCAATCCGATCTTTTTTGTTAAGGGAACACAAATCAAAGAAAGAATAAAAGGGAAAGTAAAATAAGAAAAAGCTTCGGTAATTTGATGCAGTGTTAAATTCATAAAAATCCCCAATCACTATTTTGCAAGATGCAAGTTTTCAAGCATGATTCCTGTTCCTTCCGCAACGCAGAACAAAGCATTTTCAGCTGTATAAACAGGAATATTCAATTCATTGATGAGAAGCTGGTCGATTCCTCTTAAAAGCGCCCCGCCTCCTGTCAGAACAAGACCTCTGCTGAAAATATCTGCCGAAAGTTCCGGCGGTGTCTGTTCCAAGACCGTTCTGCATGCCCGAACGATATCCTGCATGCTTTCCCGGATGGCCAATTCCGTCTCCTCTGCATTGATCGTGATCGTATGCGGAAGACCTGTTACCAGATCCCGTCCGCAAACATCCATCGTTACAGAAGGATCCGGCTTGTATGCAGATCCGATCTTGATCTTGATATCCTCTGCAGTTCTATCTCCAATCAGCAGTTTGTAGTTGTCTTTAACATATTTAATAATATCGCGGTCAATCTTGTCTCCGGCAATTTTCAAAGAAGCACTCGTCACGATCTCCCCAAGAGATAAGATTGCAATATCCGTTGTTCCTCCGCCGATATCCAGTACCATGCTTCCATTGGGCTTGGAAATATCCAGACCGGCTCCAATAGCCGCAACTTTCGGCTCTTCTTCAATATAAACTCGTTTCGCTCCGCAGCGGTAAGCTGCATCACGGATTGCGTTTCTTTCAACCGAGGTGATATTGCTCGGACAACAGATCAAAATGGTCGGCCGTGAAAAAATTCCTTTCAGTCTCAATTCACGAATGAAATACTGAAGCATGATCTCCGTCACTTCAAAGTCGGCGATAACTCCGTCTTTCAATGGACGTATCGCTAAAACTCTTCCCGGAGTTCTGCCCAACATATCTTTTGCTTCCTGTCCTACCGCAAGACACTTTTTGGTTTCCGCGTCCAGCGCAACGACAGAAGGTTCATCTAATACGATCCCCTCACCCTTAACATATATCAAAACATTCGCAGTCCCTAAATCAATTCCCACTTCTTTAGAGAATAACATGTCTTTACCTCCACACATGAAATTATTATACCTTAATTCTTAAAATTTTTAAACTAAAACCGATCAGAAAAGAAAAATAGCACAAGTCGCTATTCGATTTGTGCCAGTGTTTTTGAAAAGATCGTTTCAGGGTCGATCAGCTTTTCATTTTTCATTACGACAAGATGAAGATGAACTCCCAGCGAAGAATCATAAATATTCTCGCCGGCAGCAGCGATCACTTCCCCTTGCATGACATTCTCACCGGTAGAAACCTGGATATCATAGAGACTTTGATAAGTTATCAGACAATCATCACTTTGAATACTTACCATCTTGCCAAGCAATGCATCTTCTCTTACTTCTGCTACAACTCCCGAAAAAATCGCAACCAATTCAACTCGTTCATTCTCAAATTTGTAATCAGCCCCTTGATTTGCCCGATAAACGCCTTCAAACTCAACAACGGCATTGTTCAGCTGTTCTTCCGTTTTGTTCACATCAAAGTACTCTCGAGCTAAAGTCGCATCCACTGCATAAGGGCGAATTGCCTTTTCTTCCTGAACGATCTCTGATGGAATCGTCAAGATAAACGGGACCTGGTTTATTTTAGCGACCGGAACATCATCCTCCACTTCAGGAATATTCAACAATGCAATACTTCCGATGACCAGTAAAACACAACCAACCACAATTGTCACCGCTTTTCTTGTAAAACTCTTTTTGTTATAAACATACATATGCCTCACCTCAGTGGATATTATGGGCATTCCTTTTCGTTTTAAACCTGCAACGAAAAATTTATCTTCTGATTTCTAAAAGAAAGGTTCCCGCCAAATAAGCCAGTCCCATTGCAACCATGATCCATAAGACCCAGGATTGAGCCGCTTTTGATGATTTCAAAAAACGCTTAAAATCAAGTGCACTCATCCCATATAAGGCAAAGGCAAAACAGCCCAGATAAACGGTCAGTTTCAGCCAATAGTTTTCCATCATTTTCATCACCTGATATTCATTATATCGCATGTTTTATTTGAAAAAAAGTTTTAATTTTTTCAAGGCCTGACTCTCGATCTGTCTGATCCGCTCTTTACACAAATTCATTTGATCCGCAATCTCCTGCAAAGTCTGTTGCTTTTCACCATTGATTCCAAAATGCTGTATCAGGATCTTCTGTTCTCTTTCGCTCAAAGTTGAAATTGCCTGAAATAGCACTTCGATCGTTTGTTTCAAAATGACCTCATCATGAACATCATTTTGCCGGGAAGAACTGATTTTCATCTCGCCATATTTCTCATTTTCATCGATAAACAGTGTTCCGCAATCCATAGCGATCTTCTGGATCTTTCTAAGTCTTTCTAAAGTCAGATCCATCGCTTCTGCCAGCTCCTCATCTTTAATCTCGCGATTCAATTTCTGCATCATTTGCTGCTTAGTCTGATCCATTTGAATAAGGGTCTGATTAACCCCCTTGCCAAGTGTAATCAAGGGGCGGATGCGAAGAAGATAATGTTGAATGGATTGCCGGATCCACCATGAAGCATAGGTTGAAAAAGTATATCCCAAATCAGGATCATATCGATCAATGGCTTTCATCAAGCCGATATTTCCCTCCTGTATCAGATCCTCCCATTCTTCTTTATTACCGGTTTTTTTCACAAGATAAACAACTAATCCCTGATTTAATAAGATCAGCCTTTCCTTCGCATCATGACATCCGTTTTGAGCCAGTAAAAACAATGCCTTCTGATCTTCTCTGTTCAAATCAGCCTTTTCTGCAATGGTAAATCGTTCCATTAAATTGCAATCACCCTTTAATAAAGTATGTTGCGATTATAGAAATTATCCATCAACACCTTTACCTTTCATGTAAAATAACGATATAATATAAAAAAGGAAAGGGAAAAGATATGAACGAGATAAAATGTCTTATATTTGATATTGACGGTACCTTGGTTGCCCGAGGCAAAGCAGGGATGGAAGAAAGCACAAAAGTTGCTCTTGCAGCAGCTAAATCAAAAGGATTGAAAACGATTATCGCAACCGGAAGAAGCTATTATTTTATCCAACAGGAGATCTTGGATTTTAAATTTGACTACTATGTAACAATCAACGGATCCTGCCTTTTAGATGAAAGCGGAAATATCCTTACAGCTCACGAAATGAAGATTTCAAGCATGAAGCAATGCATCGATTCCGCAAAAAAATATCATGTCGGTATTGCCTTCAAATATAGGGATCACATCCGTACAGCAGCTTATCATGATTACTTTATTGACAACTACCGTAACTCAGACGGTTTGGATCGTCGAGTCATTGATTATACAGCCAATTTTGATCATCATTTCGATGAACTTCCGCTTGGCTGTTTTGTCGTCGGGGAACAAGAAGATATCAAAAAGGTTGCATCAGAAAATCCGGATCTGCAGTTTAAAAGAGCAGTCGGAATCGGCTACGATGTGTATGATCACACTTTGGGAAAAACCGCTACGATCGAAGAAGCTTTAAAAAGAATGAACCTCGGCTGGGATCAGGCCATGGCTTTCGGCGATGCCGGCAACGATTCAGTCATGCTGAAAAAGGCTAAAATCGGGGTTGCAATGGGTCAGGGAAACGATGAAGCCAAGCAAGCTGCCGACTACATCACAACTGCAGTGACGGAAGATGGCATTATGAATGCACTCAAGCACTTTGATCTGATTTAATTTTAACTTTGCCGAACCGTATAATTGAATGATGCTTGACCATACTATTTCTGAAAGGAGATTTTTATGTTCAAGCATAATAAAAAATTATTAAGAGATGTAAAAGTTGAAAAGCCAAATCCACAATACGCTGTCCTTCTTCAAGAACAATTGGGTGGATGCAATGGTGAAGTCAAAGCTGCCATGCAGTATATTTCTCAAAGCTTCCGTGCAAAAGATCCCGGAATTAAAGACCTTCTGCTTGATATCGGCGCAGAGGAACTCTCGCACATGGAAATGGTCGCTCAAACGATCAATTTGTTGAATGGTCATGAAGTGGACTATAAAAAAGTACAGGCCGGAGAACTGGAAACGATGGTTACCTTTGGATTGAATCCTGCCTTGGTCAATTCCAGCGGGAATCCGTGGACGGCCGATTATGTTACTGTGACCGGCGATCTTGCCGCCGATCTGCTTGCAGACATTGCTTCGGAACAGCGGGCCAAAGTTGTCTATGAATATCTTTATCGTCAGATCGAAGATAAATATGTAAAAGAGACGATCTTCTTCCTGTTGGAAAGAGAAGAAGCACACAATGCTCTTTTATGTGAAGCCTTGAATAAATATACACAAGAAGAAGGAAGCAATATCAATTTCGGTGTCAGTGAAGACAGCCGGCTCTATTTTGATTTATCCAAACCGGGGCGCTATTTTGATAACCCGGATCCAAAAGCTCCAAAATTTGAAAATGTAAAAAAGAGCGCTCCCCAGAAAAAGAAAAAACATTAAAAACGCTTGTCTGATCCAATCAGGCAAGCTATTTTTCTTTCATATGCATAAAGACTGCTGTAAAAATGAGAACACAACCCAATAATTTTAAATAAGAAAAGGATTCATGCAGGATCAAGATACCAACAAAGACACTCGTGACCGGTTCAAACAAAGAAAGCAAGGATGCTGATTGGGATCCCAGATAACGGATTCCCACTTGCAGTAATGTTACAGCCAGTACCTGACAAATGATGGCATTCAGCAAGAGCAAAACACCCAATTCCAAGGAATCCGGAATAAATAGTGTTTTTGTGAAAATCCCCAGCACAAAGAAACTGCAACATGAAATACCTGCGATCCAGAAAGACAAAACAAAAGTCGGAATCTTGCGCAGATTAAACTTATCTACTCCCAAGAAATAACAAGCATAAGTAAATGCCGATAAGATGGCAAAAAAGACTCCGGTCGTATTGGAAAGATTCGCAAGATCCATAAACATACTGACGCCCAACAAAGCTAAAATCAATGAAAACACTTTCATTAAGCTCAGTTTTTCTTTATAGATCAATACACACATGCAGGTGACAAACATCGGATGCATGAAATGAAGCGTACAAGCAGTACCCATATCAATGTAACTGTATGCCAGATTAAGCAAAAGTGTCGTCAAAGCACTCCCCATCACTCCGACCAAAAGAACCTTTTTTCTTTCCGATACCTCGATAGAAACATGTTGATGTACCTTTCTTGCCATAAAAAACAGAAACGGAAGCGAAAACAGACATCGATAAAAGCTCAAACCAATGGCATGAACACCATAGGCATAAACCATTTTGGTAACAAGCGGTGCCACCCCATACAAGACAGCAGATAAAACACAATAAAATATCCCTTTTTTATTCATAATCTTCTCCATTTACATAATCGAAAAAAAGACCATCTTCATGAATCTATTTATATTCAGTTTAAGATAGCTTTCTATTTTTTACTAGGCAGCCTGCTTCATCTTTTTTCCTAATTTGATTCGGACGATGACAAAACAAATAAAATGAACACTTAACGTAATGATCCAGCTGATCGGATAAGAAATGTATAAGTTTTCCAATGTATGGATTGCTTGGAAAATCGTAGCGATCCATACAAGCCGCATAGCACATGCTCCAAGTAAGGAAACGATCATCGGCATGATAGAATAGCCCATTCCCCTTAGACTTCCTACAAAAACATCCATAATTCCACAAAGGAAATAAGTCAGACATACATATTTTAATCGGATCATGCCGGCATCGATGACTGCCGCATCATTGGAATAAATACCTAAAAGAACACGTCCGTTGATATAGCAGCTAACCCCCATGACAACCCCTACGGTAATGACACACATTTGGCATACAAATAAGATACGATTGACTCGTTCCAATTTTTTGGCACCGATGTTTTGTCCTGTAAAAGTTAAACAGGCCTGGTAAAATGCATTCATAGCAGAATAAACAAATCCCTCAATATTGGATGCCGCTCCGTTTCCGGCCATGACAATGGATCCGAAAGAGTTGACTGAAGACTGGATCACAACATTGGATAAGGAGAAAACCGTTCCCTGAATTCCCGCCGGAAGTCCGATTTTTGCAATATCAAGCAGTTTATCTTTATAGATCTTAAGCTGTTTTGGATAAAGACGTAGACTCCCTGATTCATGAATCAGGCACAAGATGACAAGGATTGCCGAAACATATTGAGATAAAATCGTTGCTAAAGCAACCCCAGCAACATCCATATGCAATACAATGACAAAGAATAAGTTCATCACAACATTCAAAACTCCGGCCAGGGACAAATAATAAAGCGGACGCTTTGTGTCTCCCTGAGCACGAAGGATGGAACTGCCGAAGTTATAGAGCATACTGGCAGGCATTCCCAAAAAATAGATTTTCAAATAAAGTGAGGACAATGGCAGAACATCAGATGGTGTATCCATCCATGACAACAATGTCGATGCTGCAAAAAAACCAAAACAAGCCAGAATCAAACCGCCGATCATGGCAATATAAATCGATGTATGTACCGTTTCATGAACATCTTTATTATTCCCTGCCCCCATATAACGAGCAGTCATAACATTGGTTCCGATCGACAATCCCACAAAAAGATTAATGATCAGATTGACCAAAGAACCGGTTGAACTTACAGCGGCAAGCGATTGGCTTCCTGCAAACTGACCGACAACTATAACATCCGCCGCATTGAACAAAAGCTGAAGGATACTGGAAATCATAAGCGGAATTGCAAACAATAAAACTTTTGGCAAGATTGATCCTTCGCACATGTTGATGCGATAAGACGATTTAGCCATAATATATCCCTTCTTTCCTACAAACTGATGATTAGTTTATCACAATCTAAATGTAAAGAAAAGATTTTTTTCATTTTCTGAAAAAAAGTTTTTCAGATTTTACTTTTTTCAATTCTGTATCATTTCTTTTTCACACAAGATAAATAAAAAATTTTCCGGTTGAATCAAAATCCAATCGAAAAATCTAGTTTTTTATTTCTTTATACCGTCTCAATTTTAATTCAAGTGATGCAACAATTCCCAGTGTAAATCCAATCACATTGAAAAAGAATTGATAGAGAAGCATGCTGGAAACGGCTTTCGCTCTTCCGAAATAAGGAGTAAATAAAAGCAGATGCATCAACTCTTTCGATCCGACTCCGGTAGGATTCGGAATAACGGACGCAACCATCTGCTCTAAAGCAGTCAGTGCCAGACAAAGCAATAAGGTATCAAAACTGCCCTGCACACAAGCCCAGCTGATGGCGAATGAAAAAAGACATTTCAAACAGGTTTGAATAAAAGCATGGATCATAAGACTCTTATCTTTAAACATCACTTTTGTTCCTGCTTCAAGATGTGTGAGACTTTGAGAGAATTCATGGATCCGGCTTTCGTATTTTTTCCTTCTATCCAGTTTTCTAAAAATTATTATGATCAAGTTCTGCAAAGATGGCAGAATGCATGGGAGAATCAGAATCAGGCAAAGTGCCAGATTCAAAATCAGACAGATCAGAATCAGAAAATGAAAATGTTCAAACTGAAGCTGTTTCCAAAATATCACGGCAAATACCGCACTTAAAAAGGTGACGCTCAGTTTATGTAACATATAATGAACGGTTTTCAAGCCGAATGCCTGCGTATATTCGATTTCATCATGACTCAGATGAAGCACGCATCCTAAAGTCGCTCCGACATTCAGGGTCACGATTGCCCATAGCTTTGTATAAAAAACACAGAAAATTCCATGCTTCCAAGGATAATGCGGAAAATTCTTCCCGGCAAGAAAGGAAAGTGTCATTCCTTCAGCAAGATAGAAAATTAATGTAAACACAATAGCTGCAAGAATCATGGAGATCCTCAGCTGTTTCATTTCCGCAAAGGCAGAAGGAAGCGTATCCCGAATCGTGGAAAAAAGCATGCCTAAGATGACAACAGCAATCAAAGCATTAATAATGACGGTCTTCTTTTTCCCTTGATTCATTGGTTTTTCTCCTTTCTATCTCCCGGCGTTCAAAACAAAATGATGATTATATGATACCTTTTTATTGTGAACTTTGCAACAAATCTAGCCCTCACAAAAACAGGAAAATGTCTGCTTTCCGATAAAAACAACCTCCTGAAATCGATTGGATCTCAAGAGGTTATCTTCTTTCATCTCTGAATTTTGAACCTTATTCTTCAATTCCCGTAATATTGACATCAAACAGGCAGACCGTATCCGGAACGATCATATTATTATGCTGTTTCAGTTCTTTCGAAAGCAAGAAACTCTTTTGAACATCCTGCATATTTCCGGAAATCGATCCCCCGCTTACCGGAATGATCTTCTCTCCATCAAAATAATACGCCAATCGGATCTCACCGGCAAAATCTCCGGATGTCGGATCAGTTTGAAAGTCGCTGAATTCAACTGCTTCCAAATAAGGCTGACTTTTCAATTCATCAATACTTTTACTGCCGCCATTGACTTTAAAATTACTGAAAATACATGGCTCGCTTTTTCCGACATATTGACTGAATTGCTGATTTCCCCAGAAATTGCGGCAGATATTCTCTTCAATCAAAACTCTGTTTTCGATCTTATGTCCATCTGAATCATAAGCTGCATTGCTTCCGGAATTCTTTAAGGAAGCACAGCCAGTCAACGTGATCTTATCCCCGCAGCTTTCTTCCTTTGCAATCGGTCCATTCAATTCAAAATCTGAAATTCCGGAATACAGGTTCTGAACATTGCATCTTGCAATATAGTAACGCATGAGACTGCAAACATTTTTTCCGCTCAGAAGAACTGTTCCCTTTTTCAAATTCGGCGTGTTTTTTGCATTCAATCGATCTTTTCCGATCTGAAGTGTCTGCTCGATTTCTGATTTCAAATATTCCTGATCACAAGTACCGAATACATAATTGCGGTACAGTTCAACTTCATGATCTCCATTCTTGGCGTTGACCACGATCTCGCACATGCTGTCAATACTTGAATAAGAAACATCCACGCCTTGAGAATTAATAATCCGGGTTTCTTTTTCATTCACAAAAATCTCATAGGAATTAATCATTTCATTTTGATTTTCAGCACACGACTGTACGGCTTTGATCACATCAACGGCCGCCGCTTTGGCATCAACACGCTCTTTCTCGGCGATTTCACGATGATCTGCCCGATTTAAAGCATACATCGGATTTTTGACATAAGATGCACTGATGCAAAGATTTTTGACTGCCGTCTCAATTTCATCAGCGCTCATCGTCGGATGAATCTCACATGTTGAACTTCCTAAAAAGGCTCCGTCTTCAATTTTCTTAAAGACTGTCAATTGAATGTGTTCAACTTCTTTTTTACGATTCATATCCAACTGATGACGAATAAAGAAAAACTCATTTGATGTCGTTTTACTAAAGACAATCTTATAATCATCCGCATCACTTTTCTTAAGTATATCCAATACTGTTTCTATCATTATCCCAATCTTCCTTTCGCTTTCAAATAAGGACCTCCATCACTGACCTTGACCCATTCCTTATATCCTTTTCCGCACATACCGGATCCGAATACCTCAACTGTATCTGAAACCATTGAAATTGATTTTAAAAGATCCAGAACATATCCGGTCATGATTACCGGTGAAACGACGACCCCTGTAAATTTGCCGTCTTTGATCTCTCTACCTTTTGTAAGCATGCATTGAATACCCCAATGCTTTGGATCTTCCATGCCGCTTTGCATCCCTTCCAGATAATATCCATGCTTGATAGATTTAATCATCTCTTCTAAAGTATCCGTACCCGGCATAAAAATCGTATTTGTCATTCGGGCATAAGCTTTTCTTTCAAAGGATTCCCGCTTGCCGTTTCCACTTGGCTTTACATTCAAGCGAAGAGCACTGAGCATATCGGCAAGGCCCTTCTTTAAAATACCATTTTGAATGATGATCGTATCCTGTCCGATCGTTCCCTCATCATCAAACGCATAAGAAGAGGTATTTTGAACAGTCAGGGCACCGTCATGCATATTTACCAGATCACTGGCCACACGCTTATCGATATATTCTTTTGCCAAAGCTCTGTTTTTAACAAACATATCCATCTCCACTCCATGTCCGAACGCCTCATGGGCAATCAATCCGGCCACTTCCGGAGTACAGATCAAGTCATATTCGCCCGGTTCAACACGCTTCGCATCCAGCAATTCCTCGACATTTCTGATGACACGCTCAACATCATTTCCCATTTCTGTTAAGATTTCAGCCCCTTTTAATCCGGAATAGCTCTGATAATCCATCTGAGTCTTATTTCCTTTTCTTCCCAAAGCTCCGATCATTCCTTCAGAAATGATATAACTCTGTTTCAATTTCTTGCTTTGAGAAATAAACATCTTGCTGATTTGCGTCATGGTTACCCGACACATGCATTCCAAAAGATTTTCACTGAGACTTAATCCTTTGTTGCTGATATCAGTCAACTTATTCATGACTGTTTCAAAAGAAACAGAATTAGGCAGTTCCGCCACTTCCTTTTCTTCGAAAATGGAAACAATTTCCTCTTCTATTTCAGGGGTATTCAAAACATCGATATGAACCGCACTCAATATCGCCAGCTGTTCATCCAATTCCCTGATTATTTTATCTGCTGTTTCTTGAACATCTTCAAAAACATTAAATGAATATTCACTGTACAAACCATTTTTATACACTCTCACAACGAACCCGCGTTCAGCCAGAGAAACTTCGCGAATCCCTTTCTGTCTTCTTGATACCGAAAAAGAGGTTCCGCTTACATCACTGGCCAATACACTTGCATAATCATAATGTTCCAAAAGTAAAGAAATCAACACTTCGCAATCCTGCTGTTTGGATGCAAGATATCTTGAAAATTCACTTTTCATATTTAATTCCTCCTGCTGTCTTTTATTGTAACCTCTTTTTTTCAAAAAGTATATTCCTTTCATTTCTATAGATCAGAAATCTCCTCGTTTTTTACACTTGCCATGGATATGAAACGAGATTATAATATCCTATATTATGAAATGAGGGAAACTATGAATAACAGTGTTCAAGTTCTTTGGTACTTTTTCATCTATGCTTTTTTAGGCTGGTGTTTGGAAGTCATTTTTGCCGCCTTGAAAAATGAAGGATTCATCAACCGAGGCTTCTTAAACGGCCCGGTGTGTCCGATTTACGGATTTGGCGCCATCCTCGTTCTTTTCTGTCTCACACCAATCAAAGATCATATTTTAATTCTGTTTTGCGGATCAGTCTTGTTAACAACACTTTTAGAAGGGCTTACAGGATTTGTCCTGGAAAAGCTCTTTCATACAAATTGGTGGGATTACAGCCTTGAACCTCTTAACTTTAAAGGCTATGTCTGTGCAAGATTTTCTATCCTATGGGGATTTGCATGTATTTTGATCGTGGATCTCTTTCACCCACTCATCATCGCTCTTGTCAATTTGATTCCCCCTCCGTTCAAAACCAATCTGATTATTTTGATTTGCATCCTTTTTATTTATGATTTCCTTGTTACGATTGCTGCAATATTGAAATTCAACCATGACCTTGAACAGCTTGATAAAATGAGTCGTTTTATCAAAAACCTTTCTGATGAAATCGGACTTAAACTCTTTGATAAAACAATGGAAACGATGGAAATCGGAAATGATTTGAAAGAAAGAGCGGTAGAAATAAAAGAAAATGTCTTGTTAAAAAAAGAGCAGTTAGAAAAGTTGAAAAAAGAATATGAAAAGATCCTTCATGACCGTCTTGAAAATCATCGTCTTCTTCGTGCCTTCCCGGATGCAAAGTCGATCCGATATAACGCTATCTTTCAAAGATTGAAAGAAATCAAAAACAAAAAACATTAAATAACTGCTGTTCTCTCGTGATTATTATTGATGCTAAGTATGATCTGTACACTTCATTGTATTTAGTTTTTAAACTTTGGAAATTTCAAATCAATCCCTTGTATCCCGAAATTTTATAAACAGAATATAAAAAAAGTATGATATACTATGTTTATAAAATTTGGAGGAATAGGATCATGTTTGATTATTTAATTGTAGGTGCAGGATTATTTGGAGCTGTCTTTGCCCACGAAGCAACAAAGGCAGGAAAAAAATGTCTGGTTATCGATAAAAGAAATCATGTTGCCGGAAATATTTATACAAAAGAAGTAGAGGGAATTCAGGTGCATGAATATGGAGCTCATATTTTTCATACAAGCGATAAGGAAGTTTGGGATTACATTCAGCAGTTTGCAGAATTCAATCGCTATACAAACAGTCCGGTTGCCCGTTACAAAGATGAACTCTACAACATGCCTTTTAATATGAATACATTCAACAAGCTTTGGAATGTTGTAACTCCAGACGAAGCAAAAGCAATCATTCAAAAGCAGATCCGGGAATCCCAGATCACAGATCCGCAGAATCTTGAAGAACAGGCGATTTCTCTTGTCGGAAAAGACATTTATGAAAAACTGGTCAAAGGCTACACGCAAAAGCAATGGGGAAGAAAATGCACTGAACTTCCATCTTTTATCATCAAGCGTCTACCGGTCCGCTTCACTTATGACAACAACTATTTCAATGATAAATATCAGGGTATTCCAATCGGCGGTTATACTCAGATCGTCGAAAAAATGCTTGAGGATTGCGAAGTTCGTTTAAATTGTGATTTCTTCGAACATAAAGATGAATTGATGAATTCCGCAAAAAAGGTATTATTTACAGGAATGATCGATGAATTCTATGATTACTGTTTCGATGCATTGGAATATCGTACTCTCCGTTTTGAAACAGAAACATTAAATATAGATAATTATCAAGGAAATGCTGTCGTTAATTATACAGATTATGAAGTTCCATATACACGCATCATCGAACATAAGCATTTTGAATTCGGTACACAAGAACAAACTGTGATCACAAGAGAATATCCTGCTTCATGGAAAAAAGGAGACGAGCCTTATTATCCGATGAATGATGACAGGAATAATACGCTGTATAATAAATATAAGGAACTGGCAGACAAAGAAGAGAACATTCTGTTTGGCGGACGTTTAGGAATGTATAAATACTTTGATATGCACCACATCATCAAAGAAGCGCTTATTCTAGCCAATCAGGAATTAAAGAAATAAAATTGAAGGTCATCGCAAAATCACGATGACCTGTTTTTTATACATTCCGATCGTTCTTTAAATGTTCTGATCCGGCATTTTTTATAATCAGGATTCCTCCGATCAGACACAACAGAAAACTCAGAATCACTGAATATCCCAGATTTCTTTCAGCCGCTTCGAAAATAGTGATATCAACTACCATCTGTATCAATTCCATCAAGATCATAAAGACACTTAATTGAGTGGCTCTTTGAAAAACGATTACACGTTCATTTTGAATCGTTTGAAGAAGCGGATAGAATAAGGCTGAAATTCCTTCTAACACGGCAATTGAAACAATACAGCACCACCCTATTTTAAATTGATAGATCGTTAAACAAGAACCTAGTGATAAAATGGTGATCAATTGAAGAAATTTCTTTCTTCCCACTCTATGAGTAAAAGAATCAGAAAAAAGGGAGAGAAATCCGATACAAATCATCCCGGCGTGGATAAATCCGAACAGTTCATTGGAAACTGAGGACTCCACGTAAAGGAGCTGGTTCAAAAAAGTGGTGACTTCACGGATCGCTTCCGTAAATAATCCTGCACCGATCAAAAGTAAAACGGTATTTTTCTCTTTTAGTGTACTGAAAATCATTTTGAAAAGTTCCTTGAGAGAATGCTCCAAAGGTTCATGTTTTACTTCCTCCAAAAAGAAACTGAGAAGCATGGCTATAAAATATGGAACACAGGTCGCCCATGCAGCTAAGCGGAAATTCCCTTTAAAAAACAAAGAATATATGAGCGATGAAAATATTAATCCCATATTCCCGAGATTATAGTAGATGCCGAATACTTTTTGACTCTCTTCTTTATCACAAGACAAATAAAGCATGGCCGTATCCACTCCGGAAATGCCGGCAAGGGCAAGACTTAACAGGACCCTTTCAAAAAGAAATGAGAGAAAACTATCTGCATAATAGAAAACTACTTTTGATAAGAAATAAAGACTGTTGCAAATGATCATCGTCTTCTTATAACCGAAACGATCTGCTAAAACTCCCCAAGGAATCTCAAAACTCAAGCTGAGAAAAAGCGAGATTGCTTCAATAATCCCGATTTCCCTCAAGGATAAATGTGCCGCTTGTCGATACAAGGTTGAAATTGATGCATAAAAAACCATTCCCTGAAGAAAGGCCAGAATAAATAATATTTTTTTATTTTTTTTCATTTAAAATCTCCTAAAGGTCAATAAAAACATCCAATGCTGGATCTGATTCAACTTAGTTTTTATCAATCCTTTATCAATTTGCCATGAAATGATCCTCTTTCCGTTTTTCATAGTCTATCATAATTTTATATTCAGTGCAATGATTCACGAATGCAATTTTAAAGATGATTCATAATAATAACGGTGAAAAATATGAAATCTATCTGGCAAAAAAATTGTATCATCGATAAAAGACCTTCACTTCAGCATGATCTCGAAACTGATGTCGCGATTATCGGTGCCGGAATCAGCGGACTCCTCATCGCAGAAAAACTGAAAGAGAAAGGAATTAAGTCCGTATTGATTGAGGCCAATCGCATAGGAAGCGGACAGAGTGGTAAATCGACTGCAAAGATCTCTGCCCAGCATGATTTGATCTATCAAAAACTAATTCAAGATTTTGATCTGGATCAGGCTAAGCAATACGCCCTTATGAATCTGGAGGCCATCACTGATTATGAAAAATTGATCTTTGATCAACACATTGAATGTGATTTTCAAAGAACTACATCAACCCTGTATACGAAAAAACAAGATAAAATGATTCAAGATGAGATTAACAGTGCCCGGTTGTGCGGTTTAGATCCCTTTTATGATGATCATCTCTCACTTCCCTTTGAAACCTCATGCGGTATTACCTTAAAAAATCAGGCACAGTTTGATCCCATGCAATTCATGAAAGCAATCAGTGAAAAACATGAGATCTATGAAAAGACAAAAGTCACTCAAGTCAAAGATAATACGATCTTTACTGAATCGCATACAATTCAGGCACAAAAAATCGTTTTCGCCTGTCATTTCCCTTTTATTAATTTTCCGGGACTCTATTTTGCAAGAATGCATCAAAGCCGTACAAGCTGTTTAGCTCTAGATCATACATCCAAGTTAGATGGCTGTTTTTTGAGCATTGATGAAGACGGACTTTCTTTTAGAAACTCAAAATATGGTTTGATCTTTGGCGGCATGAGTCATCGCTGCGGTGAAAAAATGGAAAAGGATAATTATATTCAATTATCAGAAACAGCTCAATCGATTTTTCCGTATTCTTCTATTATCTGCAACTGGTCTGCTCAAGACTGCATGACATTGGATCATGTTCCGTATATCGGTCAATATGCCGCCAGCCGTCCGGACTGGTATGTCGCTACCGGCTACAACAAATGGGGGATGACTACCGCCATGGTTGCCGCAAAGATCATCTCCCAAATGATCTTTGATCATGATGAAAACAAGACGATCTTTAATCCAAATCGGTTTAATTCAGCATCCATCTCCCCTTTAATTCAAAATAGTATTTCTGCTGCCAAAGGACTTGCACTGGAAAATCTGACTCTTCCGGAAGATTCGATTTCCAAACTTCCTATAGGTCATGGCGGAATCATTAACATTCACGAACAAAGCTATGGTGTCTATAAAAAGTCAGAAGAAGAAATCTATATCGTCAGCTCACGATGCCCTCATTTAGGATGTCAGCTGACTTGGAATCCAAATGAAAAGACATGGGATTGCCCATGTCACGGTTCAAGATTTGACTACAAGGGAAATTTAATCGACGGACCAGCTCAGATTTCCATCAAGATTGATGATTTCACTGAATTCTAGTTTTTTGTAGAGAGATAAATGGCCTGATATCCGATTTTTTCAACACATTCGATGATGAGATCCGGATCGATTTCTCTCTCGCACTCTAGCATGGCTTGTCCTTTTTTCAAATCGACAAAACCAACGATTCCCTGAATATTATTAATTTCATTTTGAACTTTGATCCGGCAGTGCTCGCAATTCATTCCTCTGATTTCAAAAAGTATCTTGTTTACTATTTTCCCACGATAATTTTTCTTGATTACAAGCGGTTTATCAGATGTATTGCAACATCCGGTTCCCTCTCCTTTTGTATGAGAAATCACAGCTTTCAAGCCGATCAAACTCAACAAAACGATTCCGATTAAGATGATGATATCTGTCATTCTATTCAACACTCCTTTATTTTTCAATAATTATCCACCAGCATAGCTGGTGGTTTTTCCTTAACGCCTAAAAGGCTTAT
>CAZUVT010000005.1:0-31686 GCA_964623925.1 uncultured Erysipelotrichaceae bacterium | reverse complement strand
AGGGGATGATCGTTACCAATGAACCGGGAATCTATTTGGAAAATGAATATGGGATCCGTACAGAAAATCAAATGGTATGCCGCAAATTAGATAAGAACGAATACGGTCAGTTCATGGGCTTTGAAACTTTGACTCTGGTTCCGATCGACTTGGATCTGGTGGATCTTTCTATGCTGGAAAAAAGAGATCTGGACCAGCTCAATTCTTACCATCGGGAAGTATTTGAAAAGATCGGTCCTTATTTGAATGAAAAAGAAAAACAATGGCTTCAATCTGTAACTAAAGCGGTTTCATAAATATTTGATAATTTGTTCGATCCGTACTATAATGATAGAGAACAGGAGGATGAAATTCATGAAGAAAATACTGTCAATATTAATCTGTACACTGATTCTGTTCGGTGCAGGCTGTTCAAACAAATCAACAGGAAATATATATAAAGATAGCTCTCACATTCAAACCGTTACCGGGTATGGAGGAGAATTTAAGATTAAAGTCGTTTTAAAAGAAGATAAGATCGAGGAAATTGAAATCCTTGAACATAACGAAACAAAAGGAGTCGGAACGTTGGCATTTGAATATGTAGTCGAACAGATCCTCGATAAGCAGACAACAGAAGTGGATGGAGTCAGCGGAGCAACGCTTACCAGCAATGCAATTAAAGAAGCTGTCAATAAATCACTTGAAGAAGCAAAAATAGAAAAATAGGAGAAAGTAACTATGAACATCAAAGAGATCGTGGCTGGGTATCAGGATGAAATGATTGAGAATTTATCAAAATTAGTCAGTTACAATTCAGTTTCCGAAAAAGATGAGACAACGCCGTTTGGCAAAGAAGCAACTGCTTGTCTGAATGAAGCGCTGTCCATGTGTGAAAAATATGGTTTCGAAACCAAGAACTTGGACAACTATTGCGGTTACGCTCAAATCGGCGAAGGAGAGAAAATCGTTGGAGTTTTAGGACATCTGGATATCGTTCCATGCGGTGAGGGCTGGGCAACAGATCCGCTTTGCGCAACGATCAAAAATGGGAATATCTATGGAAGAGGAACGACAGACGACAAAGGCGCCTGTGTCGCTGCGATGACGGCGATGAAGATCGTCAAGGATCTGCACCCGGATCTCAAGAAGAGAGTTCGCTTGATCATGGGAATCAATGAAGAAAGAGGAAGCCGTTGTTTAAAGCACTATGTTGAAAAAGAAGGCGATGTTGATTACGGCTTTACACCGGATGGTAATTTTCCGGCAATCTATGGTGAAAAAGGAATGGTTGCCTTGCGTTTCAGCAGTATTCATACGAATATCCTGGATATTAAAGGCGGTACAGTTTCCAATGCTGTTGCGAATCACTGTGAAATCAAGGTCAAGAGCGGAAGTTTCAATAAGAACAAGCTGGATGCTGAGTTCAGCATGAATCATATGCATTATGAATTGATCGAAGAAAATGATGTGACTACGATTGTTATTGAGGGAAAATCAGCCCATGCAAGTATGCCGGAGCTGGGAATGAATGCCATTACACATGGTTTAATGGCTTTGTGGGAAGCTGAATACAATGATGAATTCGTTGATTTCTTCCACAATAAGATCGGCTATTACAACAACGGCAAGCGAATGGGACTCAATGTCAGTGATGATTACGGTTCTTTGACTTTCTGCGTCGGAACGATCAAGATGGAAAATGGTTTAATCGAAGGTTCAATCGACATCCGCTATCCGGTTACGATGAATAGTGCTCAGATCATTGAATTGATCAATAAAGCAAATAATGACGGCCGCGGCAAGATTGAAGTGCTGGGCAGCGGAGAACCATTATTCTATGATCCGAGTGGGGAACTTGTTAAGACGTTGGTGAGCGCTTATCAGGAAGTGACACACGATACGGAAACCAAACCGATGGTGATCGGTGGCGGAACTTATGCAAAGGGAATTAAAAATACAATTGCCTTTGGATGTGAATTTCCGAAGCAAGATCGGCATATTCATGATGTCAATGAATTCATAACGATCGATGAACTGTTATTGCAGACTGAAATTTATGTTCAGGCGATCTTAAAACTGTTGGAGTTATAAGAATCAAGTAAGCCGAGACCAAAATGATTTCGGCTTTTCTTTTACAAATTCTTGCAAATGAATAAAAAAAGAGTAAAATAGGGGTACAATGATAGAAATAGATAAAAATATAATAACGGAGGTTTCTTATGATCAAGATGGCAATCATGTATGATTTTGATAAAACATTAAGTCCTAAAAATATGCAGGAATTCAGCTTCCTTCAATCGATCGGATATGATGATCCGAACGAATTCTGGAAACAATGTGCACAAGTCGCAAAGACTCACAAAATGGATTCCAATCTGGCTTATATGTATCAGATGCTGCAAAAATCCAATGCCTGTGATAAACCGATCCGTCGTGAGGATTTTGTTAGACTGGGAAAAGATGTGGAGCTTTATCCGGGAGTGGAGGATTGGTTTGAGCGGATCCGCAAGTATGGAGAAGAAAGAGGGATTGAAGTAGAACACTATATCATTTCCTCCGGCTTGGCGGAAATTATTGAAGGAACAAGTATTTATCCGAATTTTAAGAAAGTTTATGCCTGCAAGTATTATTACAATGCCAGCGGAATGGCATCCTGGCCGGCAATGGTCGTCAACTATACGACAAAAACCCAATATATTTATCGCATAAACAAAGGAGTTCTTGATGAAAGCAATGATTTTGATCTGAATCGTTCTACCCCGGAAAGTGCTAAAGCGATTCCATTTAACCGCATGGTTTATATCGGTGATGGATTCACGGATGTTCCGAGTATGAAATTGGTCAACACATCCGGAGGATATGCGATCGCCGTGTATGGTGAAGAGGAAGAAGTCGCGAAGACTCTGATTGAAGAAAAGCGCGCTAATTTCATTGCACCTGCTGATTATTCTGAAAATTCAAAACTGGATCAAATCATGAAGGGAATTATTGATTTGATTGAAAAGACATATAATTTAAGTGTGTTAGGAGAAGAATAGGAAAGATGCTGAACTCAGAACGATTTTTAAATGCATTTGCCCGTATTGAAAAAGAATGCCGGATCATTGCCGATAATATTCAGTATGTCAAATTTTATCAACTCCTTCATGAAGCGGGTAAAAAGAGCGAAGTGATTCAAAAGTATCAATTTGATTTGCAGGAATATGCTGACCTTAGAAATGCAATCGTTCATCAGCGTTCCCCGGAAGGAAACATCATTGCAGAACCCAACGATGAAGTGACGGAGCAGATTGAGAAGATTGCCAAGCTGTTATGTGAGCCGGATCGGGTAGAGCAGTTTTTCATCAAGCCCATCAGAACTTGCAGGCTTGATGATAATTTGAAAGAAATAGCTTTGCAGCTGGAGGATCATGACTCTACAAAAATACCGGCTTATAATGATCAGGAATTCTGTTTTTTACTTACGACTGATATGATTGAAAGATGTTTTCTTCATCATGAGGATCGGATTGCCCAGTTAAAAGTAAAAGATTGCGAAGTTTATTTAAAAGAAACAGAAAATGTCGGATTTATTTCAAAGGATACCTCGGTTCAAGATGCTTTTGCGAGATTTATAAGGGCTTATTCAAAAGGAATGATCCTAAAAGCATTAATTATTACTGAAAATGGTAAAAGGGAAGAGAACCCATGTGGAATCATCACATTAAGTGATTTGATCCACTTCAATTAAGTGATAACCATTTAAACGATTTTGTTAGATATGAAAAACAGGAACTAATTGAATCAGCAACAGTTCCTGTTTTACTTTGTAAAGACAATTATTAATAGCTGGGTTTTAGATTATTATTTTAATCTTTTTCTATTTTAAGAGTTCCACAGTAGTATTCCATTAAAACTGCAAGATCAGTATGAGAAATTCCTGGTTCTTTTAAAAGATTATCAAAATCTTCTTTTCCCTTTTTTGCTTTATCGTGAGTTTTTCACAATTGGCATCCTGATCATCGATGAGTTTCTTTGATTTAAAATCATAGTAGCATCTTATCTCCGTCGCAATGTTTACACCACAAATTGAATCATTTAGATTTTCTTGATAAGAAAATTTAAAGTTTTCTTTAACACAGATTAGAGCGTAATCCCCTTCTTGCGTAACTGGCTGTAAGATAAAAGAATATTTATGACCTTCTGAATCCACCATTGAATAGGATTTTGTACTTGCTGATTCATTGACCTAAAATCCAAAATCTAACAGAAGAGCTTCCACTTCTAGGGGAGTGTATTGGCTTTTCTCTGGTTCCTTATTAGAACATCCAGTTAATATTAGAATCAAAACTAATAATGTTGTAAGTTTTTTTATTCTCATTCTATCTTTTTATAATTGATTTTGTAATTGTACTAAACTCAAACTTTCGTAAGCCTTGATCGCAATCTGTTCCGGTATTCCTTTATGAATTGCGATATTCAATATGTTTTGATCTTCTAAGTCTTCATCTTTTAGAAGATAGAGAAAAGCAAACATATTGGCTTCACTTTCTACTCTCCATTTATACCTTGATAAATAGAAAGAGAAAGTCCTCGTTCCATCATAGTGTAGAAGTAAATGCCCGATTTCATGAAGAATAACAAACCTTTCATAATCTTCATTCAGATTGTCTTTGATGAAAAGAATATTTCTTTCATCTGAAGCATCTAGGAATGCATCATTCTTTTTATTATTCATTCTTTCATCGTGAAATACTTCAATGTTGAGTATTGATAATAAATCATCAATACAGTAATTTTTTGTTGATTGCACTTGTTGATAAACACGGTCTATCATACTACAAATCCCCCTTTAATTTTATTTCTTTTTAACAGTTTGCCTCATTATATAAAGATCATTGGCAGTTTCCAAAATTTCTTCTTCATTCATTATATCCGGATCAAATCCTCCCATAGCGAATAATTGACCTTGCATTAAATAATCATATGCTTCATCACGATTTGTAAAGTGCGGCAGTAAAGATTGAACCCTTACGATTTCATGGTCTAAAGTCGTATCTACTGCTTTTTTACCGTATCCATCAAGTGAACGATATTTTGTGATAATTTGTTTTTCAGAATCTTTTAATACAAAGTCTTCTTTTGATAAACCATATGCTTCTTCCAGCAAGCAAGCACAATCCAAATCATAAAGACTGCACAGTTTAGCGAATGTATCGATATCCGGCTCACTGACCCCATTTTCATAGTTACTCAACGTATTTTTTTTGATTCCGGTCATTTCTTCTACATCGCTTTGCTTCCAACCTTTTTGGATCCTGCCTTCTTTTAATTGATTAATCAATATTTGATTCATGAGTCTCACCTTGATTATATTATATCAATTTTTTTGTACATGTAAATAAATAAATCGAAAAAATGGAAATTTTTGGATTGACAATCCAAGAAAATCGATATATTGTTAATATAACACAAGAATTTCGATTCTAAAGGAGGAGAAACCATGAAAATTGGATTAGCATTCAAAGATACATAGCGTGATTAATTTATTAAAATGCAAAATTATATGTATAGAATTAGTGAGGTAACAATGAAAAAAACAGTTTTAAAAGCAGAAATTAAAGATGGACAGATTGAAGTGAGACAGACTAATGCAACAAAAGAAGAATCAAGATGGATGCTAAGTGCTATCATTTCGATGCTAAAAGAAGACGATGAGAATATTGATGAAGCAATAGAAGCCGGATTAAATTTGGCCTCATCCAAAAAGTAAAAGAAAGAAGGAATGATTTTGAAAATTGAAGAACTTTTAACAGAATGTACACGAATCACAAATAGAAATAAATTAACAAATCGAGAGATCGATTTGATATGCGAGTGGAAAAAGAGATACAGTGACCAGGAAATTATCAAAGCTGTAAAGAAAGCAGTTTTGAAAAAAGCAAGGCATCCAATCAGTGGATATTCAACCAAGATACTTGTGGAGAATCGGATGAGATTAGATGAAGATCAACAGCAGGTTTTAAGAATAGCAGCACTAGAGAATTGGATCAAAGAAAGAGAAAAAAGATATGAATAGAAGGTAGGGGGATAGATTGTGATTAATAAGAATTCAAATATTCAGGAACTGAAATCAGATTTGAAGCAATTTAAAGATAATGTTTTTAATTTAATGGATTTAGAAGATAAACTAGCAGTAGTCGCAATGAAATTAGATGGAGAGACTGTTCATTCTGTACGAATTAAATCTTTGGAAGAAGCTAAATACCAATCAGGAAGTAGAATTTATCAAAATAATATCACTGACTTAATGTTACAAGAAGAACAGTTGATTAAAAAAAGAGATTACTATTTATATCGAGTGAAAAAAGTAGAGACTTTCCTACAATCATTGAAAGATGAACAATTACAATTAATAGAATATCGATATTGGCATGGTTATTCGATTAGAGCAATAGAAGAACTCATTCCATATTCAAAAAGTAAGATAGGAAGAGATATAGATAAAATGATAGAAACTTTTTGTGAAGAAATATTATAAAAAGTGAAAGTTGGGACACGTCCCACAGATTTTCGTGGTATAATGGTCCCAGGTCCCCACTATGGGTGATGAAAGACGATAGGATGGCATTCTTAAATGAATGCCTTTTTGTATCATCCATGATGGAAAGCAGACTATTGGAGCCAAAATAAAAAAAGTACGAAAAAAGTGAAAGTTGGGACATGTCCCACGATTTTTTGTGGTATAATGGTCCCAGGTCCCCACTATGGGAAGAAATGATATTCAGATTCTGAGTATCATTTTTTTGTTTTACGGGCCTAATTAGAAAGGAGTGAGAAAATGAAAGATCCGCCAATCAATCTGTATTAAATAAAAGCTCAAACAGAAAATGATTCATTTTATGTATTAAGCAGGAATAACCATACAATATGGTAAAAAGTTGAAAAAATCCTAGAATTAAATAAGTAGAAAGAGTCAATTTTGTTTGAAAGAGGAAAGAAAAAGGAGGAGACGTATGAGTGAATCTCTAAATAGTGAAGAAAAAAAAGGGCTGCTTATAGTATTAATGGATTTCATCAAGGAATGTCCAAAGCTTCCTCAAGGAATGGAAGTAAATTTAGATAGTTACAGTTCTTTGCTTCCTTCTCTTTCTGTTGATACGATAGAAGGCGGAAGTAAAAAAGGAAACATCATTGGAGGCTATGAAGCAGAAATGCCATTCAACCTTTCCATCAAATTAAATAAAGATGATCCGGAAGATCGGAATCAAGCAATCCAAGTGCTGAATGAAATCGGCACTTTTTTTGATGAAAAGACACGAAACAAAGAAATGCCTGAATTAGGCGAAAAAGAAGTTTGTAACAAGATTGAGATGAGAGGAGTACCACATATAAAACAGACACAAGAGGAAACATCAACTTCAATCTATCAGGCTTCTTATGCAGTAGTTTATAAACACAAATCTCAAGTTGAATAAAAGGAGGAAAAGAAAAATGAGTTCAGTAATGAGACATGAAAGATTAGTATATTTGAATTGTGGTGAAGGATACCACTTATTAGGAGAAGGCGTTACCGATGCAACAGTCGCAGCAAATGCTAAAACAGCAGAAAAGCAGTATATCCATCAGAGAATGGCAAGTACAGGATTGAGTGGATATGCACCGGCGCTTTCTTTTACCGCAGAAATGCAGACAGCCGATCCGGCTATGTTGTATTTACAGGATCTGGCAGATAATTTGGACTTTGGTGTGAAGGCACATACCGATATCGTCATTGTCGATACATGGAAAAAAGGTGTTGCAGAAGGTTCAGTTGCAGCAAGAAAGATTCCGGTTGTAATTACATTTGATAATCCGGGATCCAGTGCAGCAGGAGTTGAATTGGCAATTACCGGAAGCATGACCTATGAAGGAGATCTTGTAGTAGGCCAGTGGGATCCACAGACAAAAGAATTCGCAGCCGCTGAAGCAGACGACTAGAAAGAGAGGATAAAAGAATATGGCATCGTTTAACTCACATACAAATATTAAAATGGAAATTGATGGGGTACAGGTTGTTTTGGATGGAATTAGTACAAAACTAGTCAAATCGCTTGAAAAAATCACAAGAAGATCAAATGCTTTAGTAAAAAAAGCAATGGACAATCCCAATCAAAATGAAAATGAAATTTTTAAAGATAATGAAGAAATGGGACAAATCTGTATCGAATTTTTATCTGAGGTTTTATCAGAAGAGGCATATCAGAAACTTGTTATTGAGAAAGTAGAAGATATTATCTATTTAATGGATATCACAACCTTCATTCTAAATGAAATCAAGAAGGCAAAAGAAGAAAGACTGCTGAAATTAATCGGGCAATCTAAGCAGGTGTATTCATGAGTTATGACTATTTGACTGAACAATTCCCAGAAACTGTTTTTGTCGAAGGAAAAGAAACAAAAGTGAAAACTTCATTTCGAAATATCTTAAATATTCTATCGTTATTTAAAGATGGATTGTTTACAGAAACTGAAAAGCAGATTCTTTCATTGTCAATGTTCTATGAAGAGATTCCAAATAATGGCCCAGAAGCCATCCATGAGATGATGAGATTTATACGATGTTATGCAGATAATGAAAAAAAAGAGGAAGGCAGAGAAGAAACATTTGATTTTGAAATTGATTCAAGCAGTATCTACTCTGCCTTCTTTCAAGTCTATGGAATTGATTTATCCGAATTGGATATACATTGGTTTCAATTTATAAGTATGTTTGAAAATCTCAATGATGGGACACCGAATCTTGTAAATATCATGAATATTAGACAAATGAAGATAGATCCATCTTTACCTAGTGATAAAAAGAATGAAATCAGAAAGTTAAAGAGAATGTATTCACTTACTTCTGAGAAACATTCTTTTTCTAAAAGTAGTGAATTGGCAAATGTTTTGATGAAAGAGACAAAATGATTTCTTTCTCATTTAAGCTAATGCAACACCAATATTTCTCATGTATAGAGAAAATTATTTTTAATAAATTGTAGGGTAAACAATATTATTTTAAAGGAGCGTGGTAAAATCAGACAACAGATTAAGATACATATTTAAAATGAAACTTTTACTGTGAAAGGAGGAAAAAATGGCAAATAATGATAAGATAACAGTTGAAATTAAAAGTGATTTTTCTGAGTTGAAAAAGCAGATTGAAGATTTTTCTAAAAAAGTCAATGAAATATATCAGATATTTGATTCTACATTATCAAAACCAATTTCAACATTTGATAAATTAAAATCCAGTTTAAAAAGTACAGCAGGAAATATTGAAAAAATAAATGAAGTAGCAAAGCAAGGATCAAAAGCGATTGAATTTTTTGGAACCGGTTTGAAGAACGCAACTGACTCTGGATTGAAAGGATATAAAAAATTAGAATCGGCCATAGGATTTGTAACCGATAAAACAGGATTGGCAACTGCTGCATCAAAAGCATTTACTTCAATTTTCTCATTTGGTGGAATTGCAATGATTACTGCTGGAATTATTGGACTTACAATTGCTTTTGTTGAAATGGCCGAAACTGAAACTAAATCTGTAAAAGCAGCAAAAGAAAATCTGCAAGCTATGAAACAACAGAAAGAACAATTCAAGGAGATGCAGCAAGAATCTAAAAAGACCCTCGAAACATCTATGGTTCAAATAGATTTAACTCAACGCTATAGTAAAGAACTGCTTAGCTTAGTTGATGCTAATGGAATAGTTACAGGGAGTCAAGAACGAGTAAATTTTCTCATCGAACAATTAAACAAATTATTGCCAGACGCAGGATTTTGCTTTGATGAAGAAACTGGGAAGATTGTTAATTTAAATGGAGAGGCAATTAACCTTACTGATACCTTAGAGGACCTTATTCAAGCGCAAAAGGCTCAAGCATATTTAGATGCATATCAGGATGATTACAATGAAGCATTGAAGAATAAAAATGATTTGATGAAAAAACAAGTCGCCTTATATGAAGAGATTAATAAAAAGCAGTCAATTGCTGATCAGTTTACTGAAAGAGCAGCTGAAGCAAGAGAAAAATTTGGTTACGGAACCCAAGAATACAACAATTATATGGAAGAATTCTATAAATCTGTTGGAATGTCAGCTGAAGAAATGAAACCTTTATTTGATGAATTGGAGATTTTGAATCAAGAGTATGCAGAAGGACAAGCAACTCTTAAAGGATATACAGATCAAATAAATGATTTCGAAACCATGCAAGAAGCAATAGTTAATAAGGATTGGAATACTGTGAAAAATATCATGAATAATATAGGAGAAATCCAACTCTTCGATCCTGCAAAAGGAAAAGATCAAATTGATGTATTACAGAAACAGTATGATGAATTAAACAATACAAAGCAAGTGCTTGAAGAAATGAAAGCTAATGGAGATGTGATTGATGAAGAATATCTTGAAAGGATTACAGAGCAAACAAAAGAAGCACAAGAGCAACTAGTAGAAGCAAAAAAAATCATGAATGATATAGGAGAAATCCAACTTTTTGATCCTAAGGGAGGGAAAGATCAAATTGATGTGCTACAGATACAATATGATGAATTAAACAAGACAAAGCAAATGTTTGAAGAGATGAGAGCTAATGGATATGTAATTGATGATGAGTATCTCCAAAATATTACAGAGCAGACGAAAAAAGCACAAGAGGAATTGGTAGAAGCGGAAAAGTATTTTAATGATAAAAGACATTCTTATTTTTCCGAGGAAGTTAATTTAATGGGTGATGATTTTAAAGAATCGCTTGCTGAGAAAACATTAGAAGCAGGAGAAGGAATGGTTAATCAATTAGTTACAGATGCTAAAACAGCGATTGAGAGTGTTAATACTGAAATCACTTCAGCACAGATCACGCCTTTGATTATTCCGGTGAAATATCAATATGACGATACTTTAATGACATCATTAGGAGCTACTGCCTCGATGAAAGGGGCTTCTTATGACGATTCTCTTGAAGATACATCAATGTTCCAGCCATTTAGTAACGGAACATCATCTTTTATGGCGCAAGCAAGAAATACGATTCAGAGTATTCAATCAAAGATTTCTAAAGGACTTGTTTCGATGCCGGTATTTGAAGCGAAATTAGTAGATGCTGGCAGTAATCGGGTTGATGTCAATCAGACCAATATTTTCAATGTTCCTGTTCAAAAACCGAGTGATGTGACAAAGGCAATTGAAAAGCAGAATCGTGAATTGGCAAAGAAACTATAGAAAGGAGGAAATCGTGGATACAAATTATTTATTATTAACATTTAAAAGAAATGATGGAGAAACGCTGCAAATGGGATGTGGATGTGTTCTAAAAATTGCTTCAATCAAAGGAATTGAGGCTTCTCAATATACACTGCATACTTTATCCAGTGCTATGGAACATGGTTCTTCTGTGACAGGAAAGAAAATCGAGGAAAGGAATATCAGCATCGTTTTTGGTATTGATGACCAAGTGAACCGAGAGATTTATCGCAAGCAGGTCGTTCAGTTCTTTAACCCGATCAATACCTTTCTACTTCAATTGAACTGGTGTTACCGCCAGGCTCAGATTGAATGTGAAGTGGTATCATTCAACTTCTCGGAGATTCAATCTATGTGGGATTTTCTTGAAGGAAATCTGGAACTGCTTTGCCCTTATCCATTTTGGGAAGATCTGGATAATTTCGGAAAAAATATCGCTTCGATCACATCACAATGGGCTTGGCCGCTTGCTTTTGCAAGTGAAAAGGTTCTTCATCATGAAAGTGGAAAGATCTATGGGTATCGTACATTCAAGAAAGATGTTGAACTTCCTAACAAAGGGGATGTTTCTACCGGTATTATTATTCGATTTACAGCTGAAAGGGGAACAGTTAAAAATCCGAAAATTACCAAAGTTTCGACCGGAGAGTTCATTGAGGTCATGGTTGAATTGAAAAAGGGGGATGTTCTTGAAATCAATACGAATAAGGGACATAAAGGAGTTTTATTGAATGGAGAAAATATCTCAAGGAAGATCAACAAGCTTAGTACTTATTTTGAAATCAATCCAAATGAAAATACAATTCGATATGATGCTGAAGAGAATTATACAAATTTAGATGTCTATTTGTATTATCAATCGAAGTATTTGGGAGTCTAATTATGGAATTGATCGTATTTAATGACAAGTTTGAAGAGCTAGGTAGACTTGATAATTTTTTGTCACTGCAATGGACTCGAAGATATTATGAAGTCGGTGATTTCGAATTGAATCTGTCCAATGAATACTTTTCATTGCTTGATGAAGGAACTTATCTTTATCGCAAGGATGTCAATGAATTAGCAATCTTGGATAATATAGAAAGTACTCTGAACAATCAAGGAAACCGTGAATTACGGGTAAGTGGTAAGATGATAGAAAGTCTTTTGAATGACCGTGTTATTGAAAGTGAATGTAACTTTACAGACAATGAAGTGGAAATCGCATGGCAGCTTATCAAAAAACATTTTGTGGATGTATCGAAAAGAGCTTTATCTTTTCTTGAGTTAGGAAATAAGATTTCTTGCACTGGAAGTATTTCTAAGCAAATTGATCGAGAAGAAGTCGGAGAAGCGCTATACGGAATTTTAAAAGAAAAAGAGCTGTCCCAACGACTCCGTTTTGATTATATGCGAAGCAAACTCATTTATGAGATCTGGCAGGGAAAAGACAGAACGATGGATCAGATGGAAAATGAATGGATGTTTTTTTCTGATAATAACGAAACGATTAGTGAATTTAATTATTCAAGAGACATATCAGATTATCGGAATGTATGCTATGTAATCGGAGACGAGATGATGGTTGAAGTGGATCAATCTTTGAATAAGCGGCGCAAGGAAATGGTTATAAAAAGCAGAGCATCAAGAAAAAAGGAAGATGAAACTGAAATGAATGATGAAGAGTATCGTGAAGTATTGAAACAGGAAGGAATCGATGAACTTGAAAGTCGAAAGCCGGCAGAGAATTTCAATGGCTCTGTCTATGCTGTTCATTTGAAGTATCGAAGAGATTATGATCTAGGAGATCTTTGTACATGCTATGTGCAAGAAATTGGAAAGATAGCAGATAAGAGAATCATCGAAATAAGAGAGATTTACGAAGATGGCAACATTGAAATTAATCCGATTTTTGGAGAAGAGGGAGTCACTGTTACCTCTCTTTTGAAGAAAGCAAGGTGATGTTATGATAATTACAAAACGATTTTTGAGTTGGGAAAAGCAAGGACAGAAATGTCCTTTTTCTATGACTCCAGAATATATTACGATTCATGAAATCAGATCCAATCAGAGTGCAGATACGGTGGCAAGAGTTGTATCTAATAACTTCGGTAATATTGGCGCTCATTTCTTTGTCGATGAAAAAGATGTGATTCAGATCATTCCCTGCGATCGAAATGCTTTTGCCTGTGGAGATGGAGCAGAAGGAACAGGAAATACCTGTTCCATTTCCATTGAAATATGTCGTGTAGAAGCCAAAAACGATGAACTTTACTATCGGGCAGTTGGCAATGCCCTTGAATTAACAAAGATGTTGATGAAACAATATCATATCACACATGAAAACGTGGTTCGTCATTATGACTGGACCCAAGCAAATTGCCCTCGACGTATGATGAGGGAGAATTTATGGCAAACTTTTAAACAACAATTACAGGAAGGAGATAATTAATATGAAGAGTTTTCCTTATAATGCGGTGATTTCCGGTTACGATGAAGACGGAATGCCGATTTTTGATCGAGCAATCGATGCAACAGAACAGAGAAAATGGACAAGCATTTTCTATACCAATGGAGTTTTAGCGGATAATGGAGCAGTACAAAATTTTAAAGTGACTGCTTCCACATCCGGAATGAAGGTTTTAGTAAGTCCGGGAGTATGTAATATTAACGGTGTTATTGGAATCGAGACAACTCAAAGAGAGTTCACTTTGGATCCTGCTGAGGTTTATGATCGAATTGATTTGATCGTTTTGCGATTGAATGAATTAGATAGGACATTGGATCTATTTGTAAGAAAAGGAACTGCAGCAGTAGTTCCTGTCGCTCCAAACCTGATCCGGCCTTTGGAAGGGGAATCAGGAGATATTTATGAAATGTGCTTGGCCCAGATTCAAGTCACAAAAAATAGTACACAGATTTCGGGTAGCAAGATTACAGATACAAGATTGAATAATGATGTATGCGGTATTATTACTAATGCAATTGATAATTTGAATACTTCATCTTACTTCACTAGATTTGAGGATACTTTAGTAGAAGAGAAAGAAAAGTTAGAAGCTTGGATGCAAGCTGTTCAACTGATTTTAGGAGAAAATGAAGCAGGAGCAATGCTCAATCTTATTGGCAAAGTGAACAGCCAATATGAAGTGGTGATTCCAAAAACAGGCTGGAAATTGAACTCAAAAGGAATGTATGAGCAGACTATTACCAATGCCTATTCAGCCGAATACGAAAAGCGACCGATGTGGTTCTTATTAGATAAGGGGACGACTGCTTCCGCTATCGAAGCAGAAGAAGCTGCTTATGCATGTTTAAGCAGAATGGAATTCGGAAATAAGCAGATCAAGCTTACATGTAAAAAAGACCTGCCGGAAGTTTCTTTTACGGTCATGGTCGTTTTAAGTGGGGCAGAAATGGTTCATAACAGTGCCACACTGGAAGGGGTTCTAAGCTATGAATCCCTTCTCGATAAACCAAAGATCAATTCAGTTCAATTGAGTGGCAATAAGTCATTTGAAGATCTGGGAATAAATGAAATCTTAAATGATGAATTTTTAGATGAAACGGAGGGTGAATAATGAGTCAGATGCAATATGCCGGAAAAGGCATTCTTAAAAATATCTACAATAGGATCAAGGAGGAACAGGATACTGTTCATGTGATCCGGAATCTACAACTGAATCTTTTTGAATTACAAGAGAATACAGATGAATATAAAGATTTTTATCCGTATTGCTTAGATATTGAGATAACAGCCATGAAGGAGAGTAGTCTTGCAGAAGTCAACTATTCTCCTTCTGTCTTAAAAAAGGGGTATATGAGTATGCAGGCAAGAACGATGAATGGCTTTATCCGTCTTTATGCAGAAAAGATTCCACAAGAAGATGAAAATGTAATTATTGATAATTTGATCTGGAAGGAGATGAAATAAATGATTCAAGGTATTAAATCCGGAAGGAAAACTCCAATAAAGGAAGTACATGTTCAAAGAAACAACCATAGTTGTACTCTCCAATATCCTTATAATTTTGAAAGAGATTATTTAACTACAGAAAAACTCTTGTATCCAATCACGCCCTCAGATTTCAGTTATTGCACCTATGAGAAAAATGAGAATATTGTTGTTGTGCAAACAGCAACCTATATTCTTCAAGGAGCAACCAATGCAGACTGTACAAATTGGGTTACGATCCACACAACTGGAACGATTACTACAGAAGGTCAAAAAGCACAAGCATGCGGAACGGATCATGCCAGCTATTTGGGAAAGGAACAATTCTATCAATTCAGAATCGTATCATTTGATCCAAATCGTGTCACAAGGGAAAGAACTTATATCAAGTTTCATACATACCAAGTGCATATTAATTTGTAAGGAGAGAAATTATGTTAGTTAAAACAAATAGTACTAAAAACAAAAACCAGATCCTGGATAGTAATAATTTATTTGATCCGAACCTTCTTTTGTTAAAACGATGCGAGATTTTAAATTCTGGTTCAAATTTTCTTGAATTGAAGGGAACTTCGACAGATAGTTATCATGCAGATTATGTAATTAATGGTGTAGTGAATAGGATGAAAGTGTTATCTTTTTCATGTGAATTCCATAGCACGTCCAATACCGGCTATGTGATGATCTATGCAGGAAAGAGCCAGTCAGAATCCGATATAGTTTACAGCTATGATGAGGTAACAGATCTAGGAAAGGTCGATCTTTTTGTTCCAATTACAGAAGATTATATGGAACTTCGCTTTGGATGCAATGGGGATTACAATTCAAACTGTGAAGTCACCTTTTCAAATATTCAGCTGAAGGTCAGTGATGATCCGATTCAGACTCAATCAGAGGTAGTCAATCCTAGTACTTCGAAACAGACAATTACACCTGATATTGGACATTTGTTATCAAGTGTGTCGGTAGAACCAATTCCTGATTCTGCTTATCAATATTCGGGTTTATCAGTACGAAGTACAAGTGTTAATTCGGGAGGAACATCAACCTCCTCTGTATTGAATGCCGGAACACAAAAATATAAAACAGTTGTTATTTCTTGCATCAATGCAGTAAGTTGTGTATTAGAAGGATCCAATGATCAAAATACTTGGCAAGAAATAGGCAACACAAACAATTCTACCGGTTCCTCTTCGTCTTCCACAAATCTAAATACAAATATCGCGGTATATACAAACTTGAAATTTAGATATTATCGAGTTACATTGACTGGTTATGATAATGGATCAAGGGCATCATGCGGTATGGCGGTTGCGAGATCCAGTATATAGAATAGAAAGTAGATAATATATGAATCATCTTGAATTTGTACAAGAAGCATTAAGATTATATGAAAAGTACTCAGCTAAGTATCAGCTGGGTACTTTTTTCAATAAGAAAGATAAAAATGGGAATTGGCTCGTGGATTGTACCGGGCTGTTAAAAGCAATCATCTGGCATTATCCGGAATATGGTAGTTATATCAAGGAACAAGATCAGAATGATCAGATGATGCTGGCTGATTCGATAGAATCCGGACCGATAAATTCTATTCCGGAAATTCCGGGTCTCATTGTATGGCAAGCAGGGCATGCGGGGATCTATCTTGGAAATGGGAAAGTTTTAGAATCAACGGCAAAAATCTGGCAGAATGGGAAAGGGAATGGATTGGTTATCAGTCAGTTTAAAGATCCGAATGGAGAAATGTACAGAGGAACCTGGGAAAAGTGGTTCAAATATCGATACATCAATTATGAAATCAAGGAGGAAGGAATGAACGATCAATATACCAAGACAACTTATAACGGATTAGTTATTCATGTTGCAAAAGTGGGAAAACAAGAAGGAGTAGAATACCAGGGAAGTGTAACGGGGAATAAATATGGAACTGCAAATGCTGCACAAAGGTCTATTTACATGGAAGATCATGTGCTTGAAAAAGATGGATGGAAATCATTCGTCAATGTCAATGGCAGCTTATTTTATACTTATGAAAATACGACTTATGCGGAAGGGATTGAAAAGTGCTGTGGTGAGGTTCATCAGGATTGGGATACAGAATTTGATTCGATTCCCGCCATTGGATTTAAAAAGGATGGAACGATGATAATTGAAACGCAACATTTTATTCGCAATCATTTGAATGAATTTTATGGAGCATGTACCACCTGCTTTGGTGTTTTAATGAATGGTATTGCCTATGAGAGACCTTTAAAACATACCAGCCAATATGATTCAATCAGTGGAAGGACCCTGATCGGATTCAATCCTTTAGGTCAGATCGTGGTTGCCTCCTTTAGTGGTGTGACAGGAAAAAGCGGTCTAAAAGGAAGTCAGCTTTCTGATTTGGCTAGATTTTTAGGGATGACTGACTGTGTCTGTATGGATGGGGGAGGAAGCGTTTATTTCAGTACGGAAGGTGCTATCAAACTCAATACTACTCGTGCAGTAAAGAATGATGTGATTATTTACCGAAGAGAGAAAAAAACACCAGAAACTGTATTTGAAGAAGCTATGCCTAGTGCAGATAATAATGAGAAAATAAACAATATGATGATCTGCACAGCAAGTAAAAAACTAAATATTCGTGAACAACCTGTAAGCGGAAAAGTACTTGTAACAGTGGGTACCAATGAATTCATTGAAATCCTTGAGTTCTTGGACGGCTTGAAATCAGATGGATATCAATGGGCTAAAGTAAGATGGAATGGAATCATTGGATACAGTCAGATTGATACTGCATATACAGCATTAAAAGAGAAAGTATAATTCTTTGGATCTTGTATAAGTATGAAAATACAAAATATTATTTAAAAAAAGACTAATCGATTAGAGCCTGAAAAGGTGTATAGATGAAAGGTATTAAAAATCTTCATCTTCAATTTACTATTATGGAAACCAAACGATACATCAAAAATCATTATGAAAATCAATTGTGTATTGGCCAGGAAATTATAGTCATATCAGATAAATTAGTGAATGAGAAATCATAGAATATTAAAAATGGATTTGCATATTAAATTGAGTATAAATAAAGGAGGAGAACAAATATGGAAATTACAACAATGTTAGAACAATTCATGATGCCGATCGTCTTAGTCGGTTGTTATGCTGCAGGGGCAGCACTTAAATCAACACAGAAATATCCGGATAAGTTTATACCAATTACCATGTTTATTGCAGGTGGTATTTTGGCTTTGCTTGTGGGACAGGATAGATCAGTACAGACGATCTTGATGGGAGCAATTTCAGGATGGGCTTCAACAGGGTTGAACCAGACAATCAAGCAGTTGACAAAAGGAGAGTAAGAAATGAATGAAGCTGTTTTTGTCGCTTTGATAAGTGGAATCTGTGTAGCTGTTCCATCTTTGATTGCGACAATCGTATTGAATCGAAAGAATCAGGCTTTGATCGAATATCGTCTGACTCAGTTAGAAGAAAAAGTGAATAAACATAATCAGATCGTAGAAAGAACATACCGTTTGGAAGAGCGTTTTGAATTGCTTGATGATCGGATCAAAGATATGGATGGAAAATAGAAAATGCCAGCTCGTTAATAAGAGCTGGCATTTTTTTGTTATTGGCGCGCCCAACAGGACTTGAACCTGCAACCTTTTGAATCGGAATCAAATGCGCTATCCAGTTGCGCCATGGGCACATACACTAAAATTTTAACCAAGATCAGCGGGAAAGTCAAGGACTTCAATCAGTCAAAAATAAAGTACATCGATCTTGAGAGGATCCATGCACTTTATTTGCGGAAGTTAAAATCTTTTGACGATACGGATCGTCATCGTTTTATGTTTCTGATTGCCGTTTTCATCGCAGGTGACACATTTTTGATAAGTAATCACACGAGGATTTCCGCAATCTTCACAGGGTGTCCAGTTGTCATCATTCATATTGCAGAAGTCACAGTCATCATGATTTTCTGCAGTCGTTTCATATGTGTTTTCCCACATCTTGACATCAGCAGTCTCTGGATCTGTATCTCTTAAAGTAAACGGATCATCCGTGTTTCGGATTTCCTTTTTATCTGTTTCGATTTTATTTTGATAATTCATCAGATCATCATATTCATAATCATAATTATCTTGATTTTTACATCCGCATCCTTGCTTTTGTGCAGTTGAAGTTACTTTTATTTCGAAATCATCGTTCATTTTCCATTCCTCCTTGATTTAATATCAGTGTATGAAAAAAATAAAAAGTTGCTACAAAAAGGGACGAAAAAGGAAACATTTACATAATCTAAGGTAGGAGGAAAGACAATGGCAAAAATTTTCACATATGATGAATACAACAATCGTTTCTATATTCAAAACTTGCAGGAATCGGATCCGATGCCATATTCTTATGGCACGACGCTTCGAGTCAGAGAATTCAGAGGTTCCAGCAATTCTTCTGTTTTATGGACAACCGTAAGAGCGATGGAAGCCTGGAATGCAACCAGAAGAAGCTATGGTGCAGGAATCCCGGTCGGCTATGCTTTTAAAAGAATATGGGAAGGCGGACATGGACTGCAGAGTCAACATTATGCCGGAGTTTCTTTTGATGTAGGACAAAGGCTCACCTCAGCACAGCGCAGACAGATTTATAATGTCGCTTTAAACACAGGAGCATGGGGCTATGTTGAGCCATTATCGCAAACACCGACTTGGGTTCATATGGATCGAAGGTATATCGGTGGAGCATGTGGAGGAACATCGGGTTTTCCGACAGTAAGAAGGGGAAGCAGAAATACGTATGTTCTTATCTTGCAAGACGCTTTGAATGCATTAGGATACAGTACTAGAACTTTGGATGGAATTTTCGGCAATAACACTTATAATGCTTTAGTTGCATTCCAAAGAAACAACAGCTTAAGTGCGGATGGTATAGCCGGATGCCAGACTTGGAAAAAAATTACGAATCAGGTAGTAGGCATCGGAAGAACTTCAACAGTTATTGATGCTTAATAAAAAAGGCAAGATGATCAAAATCTTGTCTTATGTTTTAAGTTAAATAAATCGACTATTTTCTTTTTATCAATAAAGAAATACCGACAGAAATACAAAGCATCATCAGAAGCAAATTGAGAAGGCTGGTATGATGCAAAGAAATGTGGAGTGAAGTTAAAAACATCAGTGCCAGAAGAATGATTCCGACTAATCCCAGATAATATCCGGTTTTATTTCTTGGATCACGAAGGATCAGGGTGATTCCGACAAGCAGCGGAAGAATGGCAAATCCACTGTTAATGCGAACATGTCCGATGTGCAATCCAAACCATCCGGTGTAGACCCACGCCATTTTACACATGAAGTAAGCGCCCAGTATGATCAATGCGATTCCGATCCATGTTGAAATTTTTTTCTGTTCCATATTGTTATCCCTGCCTTAAACACCTTCATTATCCTAGATAAAATCGAAAAAATCAAGAATAAACAGCTTGAAAGAGGACCATATTATCTCTAAGAGGTGAACTGATAAAAATATGGAAACAAATAAAATATCGATATTCGGTGCCGGTCAGGTCGGTTCTGCGATTGCATTTGCGCTTATGGAAGAGAATTTGGCTAATGAGATTATTTTAGTGGATATGGATGAAAAAAAGGCGGCAGGGGAAGCCATGGATATCGCCCATGGGGCATCATTGGTTGCCGGAAGTAAAGTGACCTATGGCAAGATCGAATCAACACAATGGTCGGATATTCTGATTGTGACAGCAGGAGCTGCGCAGAAAGAGAATGAAAGCCGTTTGAACCTGTTGGAAAGAAATCTGGAAATATTCAAGGATCTGATTCCCCGAATTTCAGGATTATCACCGAATGCTTTGCTTCTGATCGTGACAAATCCGGTGGATATCATGACTTTTATAGCTCAAAAGTTATCCAAATTTCCTGTCAATCGAGTCATCGGTTCGGGGACAGTATTGGATACGGCGCGATTGAAACATCTTTTAAGCGTTCGACTGAAAATCAATGCCAGAAATATTCATGGTTTTGTTATAGGCGAACATGGTGATTCGCAAATAATTCCGTGGACTTGTGTCCGTGCCGGAACACTTTCAATTTGTGATTTCTGTACAAAGAACGAATGGAATGAAGAAGAATTCAAGCATGACATCGAGGAAGAAGTTAAAAATGCAGCTTATGAAGTCATATCTAAAAAAGGTTATACAAATTATGCGGTTGCCCTGGCCGTCAGAAGAATTGTCGAAGCGATTGTCCGTGATGAACATTCTGTCTTGAGCATTTCGGCATTCGGTGGATCCCTGTATTCTTCAATTCCGGCTATTCTTGGATCTTCCGGAGTGGAAGGTTTATTGGACCTGAAACTGAACGAGGAAGAATTGACCTTAAAATCTGCCTGTGAAATGAAAATACGAGAAGCTCTCGATGAAATAAATGAACGATTATCGTCTTTAAAAGATGAAAATGAATAAAATAAAAAGATATTTTAAAAAAAACATTGACAAAACAGTGTGTGCAGAATAAAATACTACCATGAATTGAAATTCGATGATCAGGAGAGTATTTGGCTTTACGATCCCAGCGAGTTAAGACAGAGTGGAAGCTTAACGAAAACGGAAGTCAAAGAAGCGCACCTGTGAGATTCTTATCTGAATGATCAGTAGGATAAGACGCAATCTTCCCCGTTAAGGAAGCCAAGGTGGCTGAAGCGATTCAGCAATTAGGGTGGTACCGCGATAACATGTCGTCTCTAGAAATTTTCTAAAGACGGCATTTTTATTTGTAGGGTCAAAGAAAATCGAATGGAAATCAGAAAAACAACAACGGCTCACAAACTTATTTAATTATAAAATAGGAAAAGAGAACAAAAAAATGAAACAAATGTAAAAAGTGTTACTATCAGTGCTGGCAATGATGATGCTGGCAACCATGTTGATTGGATGTTCATCCAAAGATTCAGGACAGGATAATGTAAAACCTGCAAACCGATTAGAAGAAATTCTTCAAAGAGGCTATATCGTTGTAGCCACTTCGCCGGATTTTCCACCGAATGAATTTATCGATGTGACAAAGAGCGGTGATGATCAGTATGTCGGTTCCGATATAGAATTCGCAAAATATATTGCCGAGCAGCTGGGAGTGGAATTGCACTTGGAAGTAATGGAATTCAACGCAGTCTGTGCTGCTGTAACATCCGGCAAAGCGGATCTGGCTATCAGCGGTCTTGCTTATACAGAAGATCGTGCCAATACGATGGAATTATCAAAAGGATATAACTTTGGCGATGAAGGAGAGGATCCGAATTGTCAGGGACTATTAATTCGTGCCAGCGATATGGGGTCTTATAAGACCATCGATGATTTTAAATCAAAAGTAGTTGCCGCCCAGCTCGGTTCTCTTCAGGAACAGCTTTCATTGGCTCAGATTCCGGATGTTCAGATTGAAAATATTTCTACTTTGGATCTTGGAATCATGAGTTTGAAAACAGAAAAGGTAGATGCGATGGCTTGTGCCTGTAAAACGGCTCAGCTCTATGCAGAGAATAACGATGATTTAATGGTAAGTGATGTGAAATTTGTGACCGAAGATACAAATGGAACAAGAATCGGAATCATGAAAGGTGAAACTGAACTGACCGCAAAAATCAATGAGATCATTGATGATGTATTGGATCAGGGTCTTTATGTTAAATGGTATCAGGAAGCAACAGATTATGCCGCAGCCATCAATGCTGATTAATTTTGAGGATTAGAGCATTATGTACGCAAAAATTTGGGCAAATCTTGTGCTGCTTGTGACCAAGTACCACATGAAATTCTTAGAAGGCATTTTAGGAACTTTGAAGTTTTCCGCAATTTCTGTTATTTTCGGAACACTCTTGGGAACTTTGATCGCTTTTGGAAAGCTTTCCAAATCAAAGATCCTGAATACGCTTTTGAAAGTATATACTGATTTTATAAGAGGAACACCTTTACTGCTGCAGCTGTTTTTCTTCTACCTGTTTTTCCCGGATATCATCGGTGTGGACTGGTCCAAACAGACCTGTATTATTGTTGCCTTGTGCATCAATAGTTCTGCTTATGTCTCAGAGATCATCCGGGCCGGTATTCAGGCTGTGGACAATGGGCAGTGGGAAGCCGCAAAGAGTCTGGGAATGAGTGATCGGAATATGATGTTCAAGATCATCATGCCTCAGGCTATCAAAAACATTCTTCCGGCAATCGGAAATGAATTGGTTATGATGGTAAAAGAAACTTCTTTGTGTTCGACTTTCTTTTTGGCTGATGTTATGACGACAACAAAAGCCTTGCAGACATCGCTTTATATGACGATCGAACCACTGATCATCGCCGGTGTGATTTACTTTGTACTGACATCGCTCTTATCAAAATGTGTCAGTTTGCTAGAAAAGAGGTTGAGTGTCAGTGACTAATGGAATGAAATTGATTGAAGTAAAAGGATTGAAAAAGAATTTCGGATCACTTGAAGTCTTAAAGGGAATTGATGAAACGATCTATAAAGGAGAAGTTGTTTCCATCATCGGTGCATCCGGAAGTGGAAAAAGCACATTTCTTCGCTGTTTGAATCGCTTAGAAGAGCCAAGTGAAGGGACGATCCTTTTTGAAGGCACGGATATTACTGATAAAAAAGTCAATATCGATCAGCATCGTCAGAAGATCGGGATGGTTTTCCAACATTTCAATGTCTTTCCGCATCTGACTGTTTTGGATAATGTCACCATTACACCGATCTTAGAAAAGAAAATCAAAAAAGAGGAAGCAGAAGAAAAAGCAATGAAACTGCTTGAAGCGATCGGATTAGCGGATAAGGCAAATGAATTTCCACGCAAGCTTTCCGGAGGACAGAAACAGCGTCTGGCTATTGTCCGGGCATTGGCAATGGAACCGGATGTCATGTTGTTTGATGAGCCGACGTCGGCACTGGATCCGGAAATGGTTAAGGAAGTTTTGGAAGTGATCAAAAAACTTGCGGAAGATGGCATGACTTGTGTCATCGTAACTCATGAAATGACTTTTGCCAAGCAGATCAGCGATCGTGTGCTCTTTGTCGATGAAGGCATTATTAAAGAATCCGGTTCTCCGGAACAAATCTTTGATCATCCGCATGATCCGAGATTGATTGAATTCTTATCGAAAGTGCTATAAAGAGGAAATTTTATGAAAACAACATTTAAATATGATCATTATTATACCTATTCAGAATTGACTTCCAATCTGAATTATTTTAAAGAACATTATGAAAATCTGTTCCATCTCGAATCGATCTGCACGACTTGTGAAAATAAAGAAGTATGGGCAGTTACGATCAGTAAAGGTGGAAATGCGGCAGAAAAACCGGCATTCTATATTGATGGAAATACTCATGCCGGAGAAGTGACCGGATCAATGGCCGCGATGCATACCATTGATTATTTATGTACAAATTCAGAGGAACCCGAGATTAATGATCTTTTGAATCAATTTACGATTTATGTAATTCCGCGGATTTCTCCGGATGGGGCAGAAGTTTATCTGACTTCTTATGAAAAATTGAGAAGTGTTAATCGCCCGTATCCATATGAACAGAAACAGCCGGGTCTTCATGAATGTGATCTGGATGAGGATGGTGTCATGAGAATGATGCGCGTTAAATCAAAATTCGGTGCATGGAAGATTTCCAAAGAAAATCCGATGCTGATGGAAAAAAGAATGCCGGACGAAAGAGAAGGCGAGTTCTATAATGTCTATGCCGAAGGGGTGATTGAAGACTATGACGGTATTCATGTTGAGATTGCCCCGAATAAATGGGGCTTGGACTTTAACCGGAATTATCCTTATGGATGGTTCAGCGAAGTCCGTCAGCCGGGTGCCGGCAGCTATCCTTTGAGCAATCCGGAAAACAAAGCGGTTGTTGATTTTGTCTTATCTCACCCAAATATCGGAGCGGTTGCAACGCATCATACAAGCGGTGGAGTAATTCTTTATCCGCCGGGAACAAAACCGGAAAAGAAAGCTTTTGCAGCAGATATGAACCGATTTAAGGAAATCGGAGCGATGGCTACCGCGGAAATGGGTTATCCGACAATCAATATTTTTGATCATTTCATGATCGATCAGGAAAATTACTCATCCGGAGCTTTTGATGACTGGTGTTTCCAGAATCAAGGAATTCCGGCCTATACTTTAGAACTATGGAATCTGATGGAAAGATGCGGATGCAAGATCGACTGGGATGGCCGTAAAGACCAGACAACAGAAGAAAAAATGCATGAATTATCGTGTGTCTTGAATTGGTGTGCTGAACACACTCCTCAAAGCATCAAGCCATGGACCCGATTCGAACATCCTCAGCTTGGCGAAGTAGAAATCGGCGGCGTGGAATTCAAATTTACCAATCAGAATCCACCGGTTCAGTTCTTATTGCAGGAAGTTGAGAAAACGACTAAATTTTCTTTGCGATATGCGAAGACATTGCCGTCTGTCAACATCGAAGAAGTCAGTGTCTTGAAAGAGGCAGATGGAATTTATAAAGTTGAAGCGCTTATCAGCAATACAGGCTATCTTCCTACTTATCTGAGTGAAGAAGCGAAAGCTTTGAAAGTGGATAAAGAGATCGAAGTCAAGCTTGATGGCGCGGATGGATTTATTTCAGGTAAAGCACATGAAAAGATCGGTCATCTGGAAGGATTCAGCGGAATCAATACAGATTACAGTAGAAATGCGATTTCGACCGGAAATTATAAAGCTATCGTAAAAAAGGTATCTTGGATCATTCGTGGAAAGATCAACGATTCGATTACAGTTACGGTATGCAGTGAAAAGGGCGGAAAAGCAGTAAAAACAATGAATCTTGACTAAAGACTGAGCAATCAGTCTTTTTTATGGTACAATGTAAGAGGAAATTTTAAGGAGAACGAGGATGGTACAAAAACCGAAATTATCTGTGGTATTAGAAGAATATGATCAAAAGGAATTGGAAAGCGATCGCATCTCTGATTTGATTTTTCTTATAAAAATTGAACAGGAAGATCTAAGTCAAAAAACATTTGACAGCTGTTTATTTAATGAAACTGATTTTGAAGAAAATTTGATGGAGAAATGTGCTTTTGTCGATTGTGTTTTTACAAAGTGTGATTTTTCCAACCGCGATCTGACTTCGAGCAATTTTCGAAGATGTGAATTCAGACAATGTAAAATGGTTGGAACAGACCTTTCCAAAAGTATCTTTCATGATTGTCTCTTTTTAGAAACAGCAGCAAGATACAGCAATTTTTCCGGATGCAAGATGCAGGATTGCCGGTTTGAAGGTTGCAATATGGATTTAGCTGCTTATAATGAGGCCACATTTAAAAAAGTGGAGATCGAAAGATGCAGCTACTCGCAATGTGAATTTATTCATACTTCTTTATCCGGCCTGGATTTTTCAGATAGCTTGTTGGAAGGCATTACCGTCTATCCAACTGATTTAAAAGGCATTATTGTGAATAGTGATCAAGCTCTGAATTTAGTAGGAATCTTAGGAATCAAAATCAAAGAATAAATTTACACAAATCTTTCACAATTCACCCATGAATATTTCACAACGATTGAGTATACTATAGACAATCAAAGAGCAATTGATTAAAATTTCTTTCCCCCGTTTAATTGGCGAAAGCCATATAAAAAAATTAGAGAGTAATCTCTATTTTTTTTGTTTAATTCTTATTCTGTGTTTTTGTCCATGGTTTAAAGGTCGTGATCTTTTCAAATAAACCCTCTGTTTTTCCATCGAAGCAGATGGCCCGATCATCGATATAGACAGAGGCGGGAACTTTTTCCATACTGATCTGATCAATGTATTGATTCAGATCATATTTTTTCAGCCAAGCTTCAATCGCTTCTATGCCTCTTTTTTCACTGCATCGCGACGAGACGATGACGATCCGATAATTGGCATTTTTGATTCTTTTCAATAAGTCGGCAATCCCTTCTACCGGATCATCAGGAATCTGATCAATACCGCACCATCCGCTTTTATAGGAGTGAATGACTCCATCAAAATCAAATACGATTGTTTCTTTCATAACTTTTCCTCCTAAGCTCTACTCTTTATTCTGTTCTGTTTTTCTCAATATATCAACCGTATGCGAACTAGCACCGAGAAGCTCATAGCGCTCACATGTCTTCAGATGATAATCGATAAACAGATTAAATGTTTTTTCATCCATCGAATTTAAAATGGGACGTAAATAATCTGCCGGTCCGTCTGCGGCAATGATTTTGATCCGTTTTAGTTCCGCTACTTCATTTAATGAATTGATATCTTCGATGCGGACCTGATCATAGAGGTCTTCATTTTGATTCAGACAATGGAAATTTTCATCTATTTTATGATTTAGAATGCTTTTTAAGATATGTCCGTCTTTAAAACCATGTACAAGAACGGCATATTCATTCATATAGTAGGCAACGAGGATGATTCCGTTTCTTTTTGTGATCCGCTTTGCTTCATTCAATGCCCGAAGCTTTTCTTCAAATTTCATCAAATGATACATCGGGCCTAAAAGCAAGGTTACATCAAAGCTCTCATCTTTGAATCGCGATAGATCTAAGGCATTTCCCTGATAGGCTTTAACAGAACTTTTCTTTGCTTTCAGGATGCCTAAATTAAATTTTACCAATTCTACTGCAGTAACGTCGTATCCTTCTTCCGCTAAAGATACGGAATAGCGTCCGGTCCCTGCGCCGATTTCAATCACTTTAGGTGATGTAAAATGACGGAGCACTTCATGGATATATTTCATGGTCGTGATATATTCTACTTGACCATGTCTCCTTGTAAGTCGTTTTTCTTCATTGAATTTCAGATAGTATTCTTCTAAATTCTGCATTTTAGTCCATCCTTTATCCTTATTTATTATAACTGATGTGCATACTCAATTCAAATCAATTGAAAAGAGAATAAAAATATTGTCCTAAAATTTAATTAAGATTAAAAAACAATAAATTGTAAAAAAAGTGTTGAATAATTTAATAATCTGATATATAATATCTATGCACAAGGGCATTCCCCCACCATATTTCCCTTGTGCTTTTTTTATGAAAAAACCAGGAATTAATTTTCCTGGTCTATTTTTTTCTGAAGATCTCTGCAGTATTTTTTCTGCTGGGATTGTAAATAGGATTTCGCAAGAAGCTTGATCAAGAGATTTTTAGCCTCTATTTCTTCAGTGAAATCCAGCTCGATAACATTTTCAGCAATCTCTTCAAATTTGCCGATCCATCTTCCTTTGATATTTGAATTTTCCAGATCGAATCGGTATTCTTTGAACATTTCTTTTTTTGTTATGGTGAAATAAGTCGGATATCCGCTCTTGTCGATTTCAATGAAATGGGTGTCATCTGTTATTTGAATATCTGACAGATCGCTTCGCCAAGAAAAGTCGTCATTATCGGTGATGATCTTCCAAAGAAGTTCCTTGGAACAAGAAAATTGTTTTTTTAAGTTTGATTTGATCATATAAAAGCTCCTTTAATTGATTTCTTTTCTGTGATTGAGATGGATCTGGATATGACCAATTCCCAAAATGATCACGGAAATGATTAAGAATCCGTTTTTGACATAAACTCCTAAAAGCAAAAATGCAATAACCGGTAAAGTAGCCCCTGCAACAGGTATTTTAAATAGGCTGCGGTAAAAATCTTTCATTGTTCTTTTGCTTAAAAAGTAACGGATCCAATGGATTTCATATAGACTCATTAATAAGAGAGCAAGCCATAAGATCCAAGTACTATTAAACGAGGATTCATAGTAAAACAGAGAACAGCATGTGACACTGACTTGTCCGAATCGTTCAAGAAATAACAGTATTTTGTTTTCATTTTGAACATAAAGTTCATAGTCTGCCGGTTTAAGCTGATTCCAGATCAGATTCGGAATCATCAGCATGATCAGGAAAATCAGTCCCATTGCTGAAAAATAGAAATTGTTCATAGCGGCCTTTCATGTTATGATTTCCATCATAGAATTTTTGATCTATTTATGTTTTTATAGACTCAAATATTATACCATAGAATTCGATTTTTGAGTTTTAGATTTTTTCTATTTTTATAAGTGGGATCACTTCAAGATTTACAGGTAAGTATTTAAATGGGGTAAATCTATTTTTAGTTATATCTGCTTATTGATTTGATAAAACAGCATTTTTAATTAATACCAGTCATGCTTTTCATTTCGGTCTAAAGCGTTTATCTTATTCATTTCCTCATCTGTTAACTCAAAATGATAAATTTCTGTATTTTCTTTGATGTGACAAGGATTACTAGATCCCGGTATAACCACAACACCTTTCTGAAGGTTCCATCTTAAAATGACTTGTGCAGTGGATACATTATGATTTTTGGCAATTTCAGTGATGATTTCATCATTTAATAATTCTTTTGTATGACCTCTTCCTCCAAATGGGTACCAGCCTTGAACAGCGATTCCTAAGCTTTGGATGTAGGGAATCACATCATTTTCCTGATAGTAGGGATGAATTTCATTTTGAACGAGGGCAGGGGGAATGGATACTTTGGGAAGAAAATCTTTTAATTCTTTTTCATACCAATTGGATAAGCCGATGGATCGAATCTTACCTGCTTCTACATACTTTTCTATTGCCTTATATGCTTTTAAATCATTCGTGCCGGGATGATGCAATAACATCATATCAATGTATTCCACACCCAGTTTTTCAAGTGCCGCTTCTATTGCATTTTCCGGATCATCATATTGCGTTGGATAAAGCTTTGTAATAATGAATATTTCTTCTCTTGGCACACAGGAAGCTTTTATTGCTTTCCCTATTTCTTCTTCATTTGAATACATATAAGCAGTGTCGATTAACCGGACACCAGAATTTAATGCACTTGTAATGGCATTATAGCAGGTATCTCCACTCAGACTGTAAGTTCCAAGCCCATTTAAAGGCATTTCATAACCGCTATTTAATTTAACTGTTCTTGTTTCGAAATTAAAACTTGAATCAACTGATTTATTTTGCAGTTCTTGTACCACTTCTTTATTCATTTGTTGTTTGCCCTCAGGTTCAATTTTAAATAAGGTTATTTCTTTGATAATCAAAGCAACGATAACTATGAATATCGTTTTGATAAGAATGTTTCGTTTCATGTTATTTTAAATTATCCTTAAAGAATAGATCTATTTTATCAAATGGGATGACATCTAAATTATCATAAAGATCTGTGTGGACAGCATTGGGAATAAGCAACAGTTCTTTATTGCCTGCGTATTTGCTATCTTGGATCATATTCTCGTAAGCAGATCTGCTGAAATAACAGCTATGTGCTTTATCGCCATGAATGATTAAAACGGCACTTCTTATTTCATTTGAATACTTCAATATCGGCTGATTCATAAATGACATGCAGCCAATTGCATTCCATCCTTCATTAGAATTTAAGCTTCTTTTATGATAGGCTCTGCCTTTATAATATTCTGAATAATCTTTTACAAAGAAAGGGGAATCTTCCGGAACCGGAAGTTCTAAGCATCCACCGCCTCTCACATAAGAGTTGTTTTTGAAATCGATGCTTCTTTGTTTGTTTAGAGCAGCTTTCTTTTCGTATCTTTTGTCTTCACTGTCTTCTGAATCAAAATATCCGTTTGCATTTACTCTTGTCATATCGTACATGGTCAAAGCAACAGTGGCTTTAACTCTTGTATCAAGGGAGGCGGCATTTAAAGCCATTCCGCCCCAGCCGCAAATTCCGATGATTCCGATTTTTTTCGGATCAACAAATTCATTTGTTGATAAATAATCAACGGCTGCCTGATAATCTTCTGTATTAATATCAGGGGATGCCATATATCTTGGCTCACCCGTAGATTCTCCAATAAAGGATGGATCAAATGCAATTGTCAAATATCCTTTTTCAGCCATGGTTTGAGCATATAATCCGGAACATTGCTCTTTTACTGCACCAAAGGGACCACATACTGCGATTGCAGGCAATTTTCTTTCCCTTTTTTTTGGCATATACATATCTGCCGCCAGCGTAAAACCATATCTGTTTTTAAAAGTGATTTTTGAGTGATCCACTTGATCGCTTTTTGGGAATGTTTTATCCCATTCATTTACTAAGTTTAATTTCTCTTTCATACTATTCCTTCTTTCTTTTACTTGAATTTTTTATGCTCTTTTTTCTATTGGTTTATTGATTGTATCCACTCATCGATTTCTGATTGATCGGATGATCCGAAACGCTTGCCGTCTACCCAATTTATGTTCTTGCTGTAGTTTTTCAATGTATTTAAGCTCACGCTGATTCCCGAGCTGTGTGAAGTGCAGAAAGGAATGACAGTCTTACCGCTTAAATTATGTGTGTCTAAAAATGTTAATATGATCTTGGGTACATCTCCCCACCAAATCGGATAACCTAAGTAAATGATGTCATATGAATCTACATTGATGTCATTTGAGATTCTGGGCCTTGCGGCTGAATCATTTTGTTCTCGGTTGGCTCTTTAATTATTATTCCCATAAT
>CAZUVT010000004.1:0-32995 GCA_964623925.1 uncultured Erysipelotrichaceae bacterium | reverse complement strand
CAAGAAATATGAAAATTGAATCTCAAGATTTTACTATTTATTATAGTCCTCTATGTCCTTATGTAGAATATGAAGTTAAAGAGTTAAGTGAGTATGCAAAAGAAAATAATATTAAGATTAATTTTGTGAGAGTTGATACTTTAGAGAAAGCTAAAAGTGTTCCTTGCGTTTTCAATAACTGGGCTAATTTTTACCACGGAAAATTTATCTCAAATACGATCTTAAATATAAATTCATTCAAGAAAATCATTCAGGAGTAACTATGAAATTTATTCAGGCTAAATCCATTTTATCTAAATCGAATTCCGGGAATAGCTGGTTCGGCACTGATTACAACATGAACTTATATCGAGGCTGCTGCCACGGATGCATCTATTGCGACAGCAGGAGTGATTGTTACGGAATTGAGAATTTCGATCAAGTCCGCGGCAAAGAAAATGCTCTACAGCTTTTAGAAAAAGAATTATCCAGAAAGAAACAGAAAGGAGTCGTTGGTATCGGAGCTATGTCCGATACCTATAATCCTTTTGAAAGAGACTATATGCAGACAAGAGAGGCATTAAAGCTGATTGAAAAAACCGGGTTCGGTGTTGCCATCGATACTAAAAGCGATCTGATCTTACGCGACCTGGATCTTCTTCAGAAAATCAATTCAAAAAACAATGTTATCTTGAAATTCACGATCACGACTCCTCATGATGAACTCTCCCAAATCATTGAACCGAATGTCTGTGTTTCCTCAAAGCGCTTAGCCGCAATCAAAGAATGTTCTGATCACGGACTCTTTGCCGGAATCCTCATGACACCGGTTCTTCCGTTTATCACCGATAAAGAAGAAGATATAAAAGAGCTGGTAAGGCTGGCAGCGCTTCATCATGCCCGATTTGTTTACACCTATATGGGTATGACATTGAGGGCAAATCAAAGAGACTACTACTATCAGAAGCTCGATCAGCATTTCCCTACTCTTAAACAAAAATATATTCAATCGTACGGAAACAGCTATTTTTGTTCTGTTTTGCAAGCAAAACACTTATATCAGGTTTTTGCGAAAGAATGTGAGCGATACCATATCCTTTATAAGATGGAAGATATTATCCATGCTTATAAAAAAGAAATCAAATCATTTGAACAGACCACGCTATTTTAAAAAATCAGGTCAGAGATTTTCTCCAACCCGATTTTTTTATATTTCCAAATAGCGATCCATAACAAATAAACCGATAAGATAAAAGATTAAACAACATATTAATGTCCAAACACCATTTACCAAAGCGACATTGTACATCATGTCCGAAATCAAATGAATGTTATCCAAATTCGGAAATCCGATCCGTCCAAACAAAGTCTTAATGGCAAAGAAGATAACGATTCCGATCGGCACTTTATAGGCTTTGATCCAAGGTGTATTGACGATAATAGCGATCATGAAGATCAGCATGTAAGTAGAAATCAATCCTTCCAGCATCAATATCAAACTAGAAGTCAGCATGCTTCCCAGTGAAAAGCGTAAGGTGATTCCTTCCATTGCCAATTCATATCGAATAAACGAATTCAACATTTCCAGACCTGAATAGATTTCTTTCAGACTGAGTCCTTCTTTAATCATAACCGCAATAGAGAGCAGAGCAATTCCTCCCAACAGAACAACGCTGGATATGCAGAGCCACAAGATTGCAGAGAGAAACTTAGATCCAAGCAAAACAGAGTTCTTATACGGCAAAGTATGCATCAAATATCCTTCTTTAGAAAACATGGACTTGCAGAAATTTACGACAATGTTGATAAAGACGGAAATCATAATAGCCACGGAGGAAACCCCGATGATCGGTATAAAGAATTCCTGGATCCGATAAGAAATAAACGGTGTAATCAAGCAGAAAAGCAGATAAAACAAATAAATAGAACAATAGCTTCGATAATGACTCAATAATTCATATTTTAATAGCTTTAGCATCTGAATACCTCCCTGAAACATTCATCAACTGATTTTCCGGTTTCGTTTCTCAATTCTTCGCAATCCTTATGCAAAGCAACCTCTCCATCTTTTAAGAAAACGACTTCATCAAAGATCTTCTCAATATCGCTGATCAAATGAGTTGAGATCAGCAAACAGGAATCTTCGTTATAATTTTTTAAGATAATATCCAAAATCAGATCTCGGGCTGCCGGATCTACTCCGCCCAGCGGCTCATCCAGAATATAAAACTGCGCTTTTCTGGACATGACGAGGGCCAATTGAAATTTCTCTTTCATACCCTTTGAACAGCTTTTGATCTTCATATTCGGATCCAATTGTAAACGGTCTAATAAACTCATGCACAATGCCCAATCAAAATCTTCATAATGATCTCTGAAAATATTCAAAGCATCTTTGATCTTCATCCAATCCTGGAAGTATGGTTCATCCGGCAAATAAGAAATCAAGTTTTTCGTATACTCATTCGGACTCTGACCATCGATCTTACATGTTCCGCGATAATCCTTCAACAATCCATTAAGGATCTTGATCATCGTGGTCTTGCCGCTTCCGTTTGGCCCTAAAAGTCCAATGATCTTTCCTGTCTCCAATTTTAAGTTTACATTTGAAAGAGCTTGTTTTGAACCATAGTTTTTACTGAGATTTTCAAATTCTATCCATTTTTTACTCATTGACTTGTCTTCTCCTTTATATGTTCCAATAATAGAGGAATATCCTCCTTTTCATATCCTAATTCATTCAGTTCCTGTATGAATTCTTTCATCAGTCTTTCTGTCATCTTCTCACGCAGATTTGCAATGCGGTTTTCATCGGCACACACAAATCTTCCGCTTGTTCTTTCTGACTTGACCAGATCCTCCCTTTCCAATTCCAGAAAAGTTCTCTGGATCGTATTGGGATTGACCGCATAGCTCTGTGCCAGTTCCCGAACACTGCTCAGTTTGTCACCCGGCTTCAGTTTCCCGGTAACGATCTGTTTCTTGATATCATCCATGACCTGAAGATAAATTGGGATATTTGAATCAAAATTCTTCATGATGCCTCCAATCCATCTGTATTAATACACTAATACAATAATACTTTGCTTGCTCTTTGTCAATACTTTTTTCAACAAATTAAAAAAAACTTGTATGAGAATACATTTTTTGATTCCAATACAAGTTTTTATTCTATCGTTACTTATTCAGCTACATCTTCAGTAGAAGTTGCTCCTGCCTCAGCATCTGTTGAAGCACCGGCTTCTGCATCATTGGGTGTATAGGTTCCCGGAACACCATCATAGAATGAGTAGTTGCTTGGGCGCATATGCATAGAAGCTGCTGTTGTTGCATCAACATCTGCTTTTCTCTTACCGACAACAATGGCACTGACAAGCTTCATGTTTCCATCAAGCGGGATCGTCTTGATGTCTTCGCCATATTTATGAACAAATCCCCATCCGCGAGTCAAGCCTTTTCCCTCGATATACTGATTTGGGCTATTGACAGCTGCTTCACCGTACAAGCCGCCAAAGATATGCGTGTTGTATCCTAATGCATGCGCTGCAAACTGGAACCAACCCATTACGATTCCTGAATCCATGTAAGCAGATGTTGCTGCAGGCTGATAATAAGCCCCTAAAGCACTTTCCTCTCCCTTGTCATCAACATAAACGCCGTATGGAGAAGCATGATCTTCCTGTGGACGGATCTTATCTGCATAGAACAGAATTGTTGCGGTTCCTTCTGTTACACTGGCACCGACTGCCTTTCCGGAATGATCCCAATAATCACCGATTACATCAAACTGGTCTTTGTAATCTTTCAATACAACACAGTAAACTTCGCCATACTGAACAGCAAGTTGAGCCATCATAGCTGTATCAAGCATCGTCTTCAACTCATCATCAGTTGGCTGATCTGCCTTATCTTCTGACCAGTATCCATTATCCACAGACATCCAAGCTGTTGGATTTTCATTCATGTAATTGATCAGACCTTTTGGATCATAAGCCGGGGTTTCGCAAGGTTCACATTCTTTTTCCTGAGCACATCCGGCTAAAAGAGATCCTGTAGCTGCAACAGCCACTGTAGCACCGACACCCTTTAAAAAATCGCGTCGATTTAATTTCTTTTCATTCATATTTCTTTTCCTCCTGTTTCAATTAATATAATACTTTACATTTTATGAATCGGTGTGCTAAGATTTTAACAAGTTATTCGAATTTTTTAAAACAGGAGGGTTTTATGAATTCCAAAAATATTGAATGTTTCATTGCCCTAGCAGAAACAAAGAATTTTGCGATGGTTGCCAATCAGCTTTATCTATCTCCGTCTTCCGTTTCTTATCAGATCAAGAAGCTTGAAGAAGAACTCGGTTTTAACCTTTTTATTCGAAATACACATACCGTTGAATTAACAGATGCCGGCAAATACTATCTTCAGGAAATAAAAAAAATACTTTCTACCCATGAAAGTATCCGGAATAAGGCTGTTGAAATTGATGAAAAAAAGAACTATTTTTATGTCGGATTAACAGCCGATGTTTCGGTCTATCACTATGCTTATTTACTGGAAAAGTTTCACGAGAAATACCCGAATGTCCGTTTGATCCCGGTACCTGTTTCTTTTCAGGATGGTGTTGATCCTTTGACCTATCGCTCTGTTGATATCATGTTCACCTATAGCTGCCGCGCTCTTAATCATCCGGAACTGAAAACGATACATGTCAATACAAGTCATTTTTATTGCGCCATAAGCCTAAAAGATGAATTATCAAAAAGAGACTTTATTGAACCTCAAGATCTAAATCATCACACTTTAATTACCGCCTCAAGAGAAAATCCTTGGATCGATAATTTGATAAAGGAAATTGAAAAAACCGGTGGAAATGTCAAAGTAAAAGATGTTGAATATGCTCAACTCGCTGTAAGCATGGTGAAAGAGAATCAGGGAGTTGCGTTCTATCCATATCAGATTTCTGTCAGTGAATCCAGCAATCTTCGCTATGTTCCGATAAGATCCGATTATTCGATTAATCGCATTTTAGCTTGGCGTGCGGAAGATAAAAATGAAATGATCTCTGCTTTCTGCGATATTGTAAAGAGTCGATTCAAATAAATATCCGCTAATATTGAAACAATCTAAAATCAGAACAAAGAGTCCGCAATAGGATGCTCATTCACTATCCGAAGAAGATTTCTACGAATTTACAATAACTTGCGCAAAAAAAGAGGCTTGAACATAAATTCAAAATATTCAGCCTCTTTTATTTTGTTTTACTTAATCAGCGAATAGCGGAATCAATACTTTCTTATTGACATCAACTAAGCCCATATCGCTCATCTTGGCATTCGGTGCAACCGGAAGTGCTAAAGTCGCAATACGAAGAAGCGGATTTTCCAGGAAATCCAAACCGACAGCACGGTTTGCTTCTTTCATCAAAGCTGCATCTTTTGCCAATTCCTTAGCCGGTTTCAAGGACAAGAGCCCGCCAACCGGAAGCTCTAATGTATGAAGGATCTTGCCGTTTTCATCCACAGCGGTCATTCCGCCGCCGACTCTCTTTAACTCATTTGCAGCAATCAATGCATTTTCCGGAGAATCATATACAATCGTCAAATTGTGAGAATCGTGAGAAACAGTAGAAGCCAGAGCTCCTTTCTTCAAACCGAATTCTCTTACAACACGCAATGCGATATTGTCATTTCCTTCATAGCGGTTGACAACTGCCACAAATTTCATGAGTGGATCTTCTAAGACAAGCTTTCCGTTTTCGACTTTGATATCATACGCTCTTGCGTTAGATAAAATGCTGACACCATTGTCGAAGCACAGTACATTGACCTTGACTGTCCCGTTTTCAATAGGAGCTTTGATCGTGAAATCTTCAACGCTCAATTCCTTTACATTCACAGAATTGCGTCTTTCAAGTTCAAAGCTTCTTTCAGGAATTTCAACCGTCAATTTCCCGTTTTCCGCAACTTTCTTTCCTTCAAAGTAGACTTGTGAAGGATTCATTTCCTCTAAAGAAGGAAGAAGAACCAGATCTGCCACATAACCCGGAGCGATGGCACCTAAGTGCTTGATACCGATTTCACGGGCGGTATTGAATGTTGCCGAACGGATCGCATCGACCGGATGCATACCGTTTTTAATCGCATTGCGAACGACATCATTGACATGACCTACCGTTAAAATATCCTCTGATTCGCGGTCATCTGTACAAAGGCACAAATGATCCAGATAACGGCTGTTTTTCAAGCCATTCCAAATCGCCGGAACATTCTTGCACATGCTTGAATCGCGCATATCAATAAACATACCATTGCGGTATTTTTCATAAGCTTCGTTGGACATATGGCATTCGTGATCGGTTTCTGGACCTCCTGCCAAATAAGCGCTTAACATGCGGCCGGTGACAACCGGAGCATGTCCCTGCATATAAATGTTGTTTTCTTCTGCAACATTCAAGATATCCATCATTCGATCTTCGCCGTTGATGACAGCCAAAAAGTCCATGACTTCAGCTAATCCGGTAATGCGCGGCAGTTTAGCTAATTCAGCAATGGAATCAGCCAAGAAATCAGCGCCGGCATTTTCAAGTCCCGGAACAGCCGGAACACAGGATGGAATATCGATACATTGACGCATCGGAAGATCATCCCCGTCGTCATGCATATATCGGACACCTTCAATGCCCCAGACATTCCCGATTTCATGCGGATCAGTAACGACCATCGTCGTTCCCCAAGGAATGACTGCTTCGGCAAAATGGCGAGGGGTCATCATAGAGCTTTCGATATGTACGTGCGCATCGATCAATCCCGGAATCAAGAACTGGTTTTTTGCATCGACAATTTTCTCTGCCTTGACTTCTTCACCGATATAATCAACATGAGCGATGAAGCCATCTTTAACATAAACCGTTCCCTTTGAAATCTCACCGGTAAAGACGTTGACGATCTGAGCATTGGTAATTGCCAGATCTGCAAGGATATCTCCTCTTGCAGCAGCCAGCAGTGTACGTTTATCTTTTACTTGGATCTTCATATTTAGATTCCTCTATTAAGCATAGATGAAATACATCAATAGCGGAATAGCCAAGATGTACATACCCGGATGAACATCTTTGAATTTACCCGTTACAACTTTGATGAAGACATAGGCCAAGATACCTGAAGCGATACCGGCAGCCATGTTAGCCATAAATGTACCGAACATGATCATAACGAATGGTCCGAAGCTTTCTGTGAAATCATCGAAGTCGATATCTTTGAATCCGCTGATCATCAAGAATCCAACGAAGACCAAAGCCGGTCCTGTTGCACAATCAGGAATCATAAGAATAAGCGGTGCAAAGAACATCATGACGATAAATAACAAACCAACAACGACCGCTGTCATTCCTGTTCTACCACCTGCTTCTACACCGGATGAGGATTCAACATAGGTTGTGACAGTCGTACATCCGCAAAGGGCTCCGACACAAGTACCGATCGCATCGACTAAGAATGGTTTCTGAATTCCCGGAAGGTTACCGTCTTCATCAAGCATGTTTGCTTTTCCGGCAACACCCAAAACTGTTCCCAATGTTGAGAAGAAGTCGCCGAAGAAAGCGATGAACATCAAAATGATGCCTTCTGCTGTCCAAATGCTTGTAAAATCAACATTTCCGATAACATTCTTGACTGTATCAAATGATGGAATTGAAATGATGGAACTTGGAACTTGAGTGATTCCCAGTGGAATACAGATCAAGGTTGTGATGATGATTCCAATCAGCATAGCACCTTTTACTTTATAAGCAGTCAGCGCAGCGATCAACAGCAATCCGAAGATTGAAACAAGTGTTGTCGGCTGGGTGAAATCTCCCATTGCCAAACCGGCTGAGAAATCACAGATACCGGCATTCTTCAATCCAAGATAAGCGATGAAGAATCCGATACAGCTTCCGATCGCAACTTTGATATTCTTCGGAATCATCCGGACGATCAGATCACGAATTCCGAAGACAGACAATGTTACGAAAACGATTCCGGAAACTAATACGATTCCCATAACTGTACCAAAAGAAATCGAGCCGCTCTGCATCATACCGCCAAACAGGAAGTTGCTTCCCATTCCGCAGGAAAGTGCGAACGGCATATTTGCATAGAAAGCCATCAATAATGTGATGACACCGGAAACAAGGGCGGTTGTGACCAAAACAGCTTCTTTTGTGATAAGAACGCCGTTTACGTCAATCAATTCCGGCACACCGAAACCGACAATCGCATTTGGCTGCAAAACCAATACATAAGCCATTGTCATGAAGGTTGTTAGACCCGCAATCAATTCAACATCAAAAGATGTCCCTCTCTCGCGGAACTTGAAGAATTCTGCTACTTTGTTCATATTGTTCCTCCTTTTTATGAACTGTTAATGATTTGTCAAAGCACAACAGTCCCTAAAAGGGGATCTGTCATAGTATTCCATTTACGGTGGAATGTAGAGATTATCTGCCATATTCAGATATTATATGACAAAACTATTAACAACCCTATTATAGACCATATTTCAAATACTTCCAGCACTTTTTAAAAAGTAACCGCTAACATTTTAAATTATTTTTTTAACAAGATAAATTATTCATATAATCATACAAAATAAGCATTTTCTAATGATCCTATTATAAATTAAATAAAGAAATGTTTGCTAAACTTCTTTTTTGACGATGTTGATCGAAACAAGCTGATTTATCCGATAATAATACAGTTCTTTTTTACCTTTCTTATTTATCGTTTCAATTACGATCCAGGTATCGTTGTACTCTTTCAGTATTCCTTCTGTCTTACTTCCGAAAATCAGATCCAGCTGATCACTCATCTCAATACTGATATTCTGTCCAACCAGTTCATGCAAAGACGGAAATTTATTCTTGTTGCCTTTAAGCCGAATATTCAGCAGTTTGTCCAATTTTGACGAAAGACCCAAATAAGCTGCCAAAACAGCCATGATGATCACAAATTCCATAAATCAGTCCTCCTCAATAACTTTGATCGATGTGATCAGAGCCATGTCGATCAGCTTGATACATTTTTCTTTTTTCTTCTGATATTCAACTTTGATGAAATCACAATTGACATCCATTACTTGAACCGGTGTATCATAGCTTAAAGTGTAATCAAAAAAATGCTCCTTGATATTGAGATAACAGATCTTCCCGATCAGATTCATAAGCACATGATCTTTTAGATGATCATGACAGATAATCTCTAAATCATTGTTCACAAGCTCATCCAGACTTATTTTCAAATGTTTGGATAAAAGGCCTGCCTGATTGAGATCCGGACTTGTTATATCGCTTTCCCAGTTTGATAAGGTTTGTCTGGAAACCCCTATTTTTTCTGCCAGTTTTTCTTGAGTCATACCATATTTCTTCCGCAGTTCACTTATTTTCTTTCCTATACTCATTTTCATCACCCAACTCTATTTTATTGTTTTCTCAATGCATAATAAAGAAAATTTGTTTAACATTCTGCCAAAATTGTTTAGCAAGCTTCAAAATCCTGTCACTAAGTTTTAATTTGTGCTTCGCAATCGGAATCTTTTAGATATGATAAAAAGCGCTTACTCAGCGCTTTCTTATAATAAATAAAATTACGACTCCAACAATCAAAACGATTTTCACGATCGGTGTTGCGAGCAAGGACAGAACATTCCCGAAAAACGGAACGCTGATCACAACTTTTCCAACAATTTTCGAATATTTTACCGGATTTCGATCATTTTGTTTGTTCGCATCTCCTTTGGTAATGATTTGATTCTTTGCCGTCTGATTCTCAATAATGCGGTGTGTTGTCATCATATTTCCACTCAATCCGCCTTCAAACGTGATGACTTCTCCTTCTTGAAGATCCAAAGGATCAACCGGCACTACCACAACAAGACTCCCTGTCGGGATCGCCGGTTCCATGCTTCCACTGACCACATGAATCATCTGGATGCCGAAAATTCTCGGCACGATCAGAATCAGGCAGAGAGCTAAGATCACAACAGTAAGCAGTAGTTCAAACCACTTTCCTTTTTTCATTGAACTCATTTTATTCCTGTTTCTCTTCCTTTTCTTCTGATCTTTTACGTAGAATGAACAAGATAAGAATAAGCAGGATTGCTCCGGCGAATAGACCGCCTGTCATCCATGTATTTTGAAGCATAGGAGAAAGCACGCTCATATTGATGCTTTCCGAATCTTTTTCATTTTCATCGCCTTTGGCTAATGGTGTATTCTCATCATCAATATCGATGATTTCTTCAGGCTGATTCGGCCGTTCCTGTTCCTGATTTGGACCGACGACCGGTTGGTTTTCATTTTCCGGCTGATTGATAACAGGTGGAATGATGATTGTTCCTTCATCAGTCACAATTTCTTCACCCGGAATTTCAATTGTCACGGTCTCAGTGATAATTTCTGTTTCGACAGGAGGAATGGCAGTATATCTGAATTCAAATACATTTTCATCCGCATTCTCACTCAATGTTTTTGTCAGGTTATAAGCCTGAGGCAGATATCCTTCTACATACTGATACGGAACGACCGGCTTTTCACCGATATTTCCATAATAAACCTGAGGTTCTAAAAGGTTTTCCCGGGTTTCAGCATTGACATAATAAACCGTATAGGCGACCATATCTCCGGCAATGCCATAGGCCACAACATAATCTTCATCTTTGGTTACTTTGATCGAAGAGTTGATAGACGCTTCGTCGTTATCATGTCCGCTCTTACGGATCCCTTTGTTGTTATATTTTGTCTGTGTGATCGTAATCGGATTTTTTTCTTCACGAATCGCAAAATCAACAATCAATCTGTCTCCGTATTGCAGATTGGAAATGGTGATCACCGTTTGATCTTCATTCAGTGTCTTGACGATCTGCTGCTCTGATTTGCCTACAACTGTAATCGAATCCAAGGTGTATTCATTAAATGTTCCGCGCATTCCGGCTGAAATCGTTACGGTATAGGTATACGGCTGTTCCCCCTCAGCGAAAACAGGAAGAGAAGAAGTGATCATAAGCAGAATCATGATTGCGGATAAGAACAATTTTTTCATTGCCTTCATTTTCTTTTCACCTTTCTCTTTCTAAGAATAAATAACGAAATAAATCCACTGAGTCCAACCACGGATAGAATTGCATATAAAGTCACATTGCTTTCATCACCGGTATTGACTGCTGAAGTCTTCTGGTTTTTTACTGTAACATATTTAACTTCAGTATGGACTTCTTTCTTGGGTTCATTTGGGACATTCGATGCCGAATACTCGACCGCAAAGATCATTTCAAGATCTGCCGCTGCATTCTGATAAGCATTTCCGTTTGTTTCGCCATCTAATCCGATGCGAAGCATCACTTTTCCACTCTCATTTGGAGATAATGTATTCAAATAGAAGTAATCAGTCAAGGAATTTGTTGCCTGTTCCAATCCTTCCAGATTGTTGATGACTTTATCTCCTCCAACCGTATCACTGTCATAGATGATATTCGCTGCGCCATCTTGATCAACATACGAAAGCTGATAGCTGTAGGCTCCGCCGCTGGCTTTGACGCTCTTTTCAAAGCTATTCAAAACTTCGTTTTTCATATACCAGTCGGTTTCTTTATCAGAAGTATTTCCGATAGAAACAGTCAGATATACAACATCTCCCGGCTGGAGCTTGCTTAATTTCTCTGTAAATTCATCTTTTGTTTCCACATTGTTAACCAAGGAATCGTTTCCGTCAAAGATGACATTCCATCCATTTTCGCCTTCTACTTCCTCGGCGAAAACAGGAATGGCTGTGCAGAAGAATAAAGCAGAGATCGCGAGGGCATGAATCATTTTATTCCAGATTTTCATTGACATCGCCTCCTGTATCCAAGCTGAGATTTCCTTCTTCATCCAAGTTGACAGAAACTCCCCACGCACTTAAGATCGCATCTTTACCGTTGTTGGTCTGAACTCCGTCAACTTCAATATCCAATTCAAATGAAGCACCATCATAATCATAAGTGACTGTAATAACCCCCTTGTTTACCGTTGTCTTGGTGGCATGAAGGATCTCTTCGCTGATTGTCAGACTATCGGCAAATACAGCCACTTCATTGACCGGCAAGACTTTTTTGAAATAGAGAACTGTTCTTTCACGGGTACTGGCTGACGAATCAAGGATCCAATCTGAATTTTCATCAGTCAGAAGATTCAATTGAATCATTTCCGGAGCAAGTTTTGTGATCGGTGTTCCATCTTCTTTTACCCACCTCTTAATTAGAATGACTCGGACATATTCTTCCATATTTCCGACATTCTTCACACTGAGGATTTCATCATAGGTCTTTCCCGGTGCAATCGTTTTTTCATCGGATGCCAGCAAATCATCCAAGATCTTGCCTTGAACCGAAACTTCATCGTTGCCTCCGGAGTAGCCGACTACCCGATTATTTTCCAATAAGGCCACTCCGATCTGCCCGGTTGAGATCTGAGCTGTATACTCTCCTCCCGACACCTCAAGATTAGCTCGAGTAAAGCGAGTCGTCACAAAGGACAGCGTCGCAATCAAGACGGTAAGGACAATTAATTCTTTAGCAGAAAGCAGGGATTTTTTGTTTTTCATTTATTAATCCTCCTTTCCTTGTTCAGTCAGTCCCATATTCCAATTTGGATAAGGACGATTTCCATCATACGATGGCTGAACTGATTCATGCACTACGATAATATTGAAATCATGATCATAATCTTCTTGAACAGTAACATTGACATAGATATCTGTCGCCGTTGTCTCATTCGCTTTCAGCGGCTTTTCATAAACATACCAGCCATCCTCTTCAAGATTCCATCCTTCATTGGCGGTTATTTCAACTATCAAGCGATTATCCTCAAACTGCGGATAAAACACTTTGACACGGACAAAAGCTTCAGATGGTCCTTGATTAAAAATCTTGATAGATTTATCCAAGTCCTTGATTTCTTCTTTTATCTCGGTCGTTGTTGGCCCTAAAACGATTTCTTTCTTACCAGTTTCAGCTACATAGGAAGTGAAATAGGCAAGAGTTGTCCCGATCGTGATGCCGAGTAAAAGGACCAAGATCATCTGAATTTTCAAAATTCTGTTGTGTTGACTTGTCTTTTTCATAATTTCCTCCTTTACTCAGCTTCGATCCGGTTTCCCTGAATCACTTCTATAAATGGATTCCCGTCTTTAGTTTCTTTGTGAACATAACTGTTCTTGATACTGCTGCCTTGAACCAGGCGTCCGTTATAATCATTTGTAAACTCCGCTGCAACAACAGCTGTTTCATCTTCTGATTCTTCAATCTTCAAGACTTGGATGCGATCTCCACCCACCAGTTCATAGCTGCTACCGCTGTAGACCTCTTCAATCGTGATTTCTGCCCCTACCGGGAACTTTCCAAGCGAAATCGATTTCGGTCCGATTTCATCAAATTCAAGACTCAGCATGTTGCCATAGATCGTTTCACCATTTAACTTCGCTTCAACGCTGAAGATGAAAGTGGCCTGATCCCCTGCCTTGATTCGATTCAGGAACTTAACGAGCTTGGCTTCTCCCATCTTCAAAGAATTGACGACTTTCAAAGTCAGCTCAGCATCCTCATTCATTTCAGCATCTTCATAGCGTACGGAATAGCTGTCCATTTCGTCGAATTTTTCTTCGATCGAATAGCTGAATTCTTCGTTTTCGCTATTGAATAACGGCAGATTCTCAAATGTATGACGCCAATTTCCATCTTCATCCAGATCCTCTTCACTTAATTCAACTGTCTCGATCACTTTTTTCTGATCGCTTACTTCTTGAACCAGATTGATTTGAATCTTTTCAGGGCGGATCTTGAACCTGTCTTCTTCATCTTCCCATTGTTTCAAAACGGTGATATCCGTCATCAGCGCGTTAATGATTTCTCCGCCTTGAATCTGAGACTGATATTTTTCAACCTCTGCTTCTTTCAATGTATAGCGATATACATTTCCTTCCAGATCATATTTAGGAAGATCTTTGAATGATGTTTTCCAATTTGTTTCTTCGGATAACGATTTTGTCAGATAAGTTTCTCCGTTTTGAAGCAAGGTTACTTCAATGCTTTCAGGACGCAATCCGTATTTGTCATCACCATCTAGCCAAGTCTTATTCACAAAGACTTCTGTCTTTTTAACATTCTGATAAGAAACCAAGACTTCTGATCCATCTTCAATCATAACATTGATCTTCTTATCTTCATAAAAATCGCCATTTATATAAGATAAATAAGCATCCGCATCAATTTCCTCGATCGTAACGATTGTTTTGACCGGAAGTCCTAAGATCGTTACACTTTCATCATGATGGAACGGAACGATTTCACCGCTTGCAAAATTGCCGACTTTATCCGTTCTGTAGAAATTATAGCGACCTTCTAATTCTTGGCCATTTTGATCTTTCAATGTGATCTTGAAATTAAAGTTGCGGGTTGATTCTTCCTGAGTCAATGAATTTCCAACGACAGTTTTACTGATTGTCAGCTGACCTTTTTCTGTTTCCTGCGTATTGATATCTGTTACAACGACAATGTTCAATAAGCTGAATAGGCTTGTAATATCGCCGTCAATCTTATCTTTGCTTGCATTGTTGCGATTACTGTCGCCGTACGTCGGATTTTCTCCTTTTAATTCACTTTCATTTCTCAAAGCATCATAGTTTTGTGTGATTCTTGTACGGATGAATCCGGTATCTGTTACAAAGAACGGATAGAGATTCTCGGCACCATCTTCTTCATGAAGGCCATAGTCAGCAATTGTATTCTTGCCATAATGCAGATTCATAAGTCTCTTGGTCTGAGTACCATCCAAATATATATCTTCCCAGCTATCCTGATCAAAGTTTCCGCTTTGCTGTTTCTGAGCATATGCTGTAATATCGCGCAATGTAATATTGACATTTTCATCTGCCGCATACTTCACCATTGTTTGAGTCAGCTTTCCTACTCCGGCCATGACCGATACGCCATCATCAGCTTCTCCGGCATCAGCATAGATTGAATAAGTTCCAACCACAACCGTGATTACGGTCGGATTCAATTCATATCCTTCCGGTGCCGCCGTTTCTTTCAGATAGTATTTTGTATTTGTCGTAGTTGACCATTCCATCTTGGCATGACCCTGTGTATTTGAGCTATACGGCGCAAAAATAAGTGTTCCGTCAATTCCGTCAACATTCGCTGTTACCCCTGTTGCAATCGGTGTTCCCTCACATTCAGGATCGTTATAAAGAGAGAATGTCACCGCATTGACACCGATTCCGTTTTGATCGATCTTCCATACACGCAGTTCGCGCTGTTCATTCGGAATATAAATCAAGGAACGGAAATTTCGGATAAAATGGTCTACATTCAGGAAACTGACACCACAAGAATCAAATCCATCTTCTGTTACCGCAGAATCCGGTTTGATTTGATCGATCATTTCCACGATCTCATCAATCGTAGCTCCCTGATTCAGTCGTTGATTTACATATGCACCTAAAGCCTGATAGCGCGCTTCTGAATTATCGACTTGAATATTTAATACGGTAAAGACTTCCGGATCGATCAGCATATAAATCATTTTCATATCCGGATCGATTGCATTGGCCTGTTGATAACGATCGGCCTGTCCCGGCAGATCTTTCATCGTTCCTTCAAGACGATTCGTTTCGTCATTCCAATCCAAATACCAGTTCGGCGTAGTGGAATCGATATCAGAACATTGATACAAGACTGCTTTCAATATGGCTTTTCTCCAAGCGGCAGCACTTCTTTCTGTTGGAGCTGATGCATTGAATCCTGCTGTATTGCTTCCATATAAGGCAATCCATTTCCCGCTTTCACCAAAATTTTCCTGCCAAAGCATTGGAACGGCAACAATCAATCCTTCGCTTTGCTTCGTTTCATTGACAAAGACATCGCTCGAATCAATAGAACTTGTTTCATTGTTGAAGATTCCATAAGAGATCTTATTGTTTCCGGTAATTGTCGATGTAAAGCTTGCATAAGCCCCTGTCGTGTATTTATTGACAACACTCAGCATTGTTGTATCCGGATTATATTCCAAGACGATATCAACCGGCAATGGACGGTATCCATCCGGAGTGTTCACTTCTTTTAATATATAATATTGAATTCCTCTTGTTTTATAACGGTCGGCAAAGTTGAATGGACGATAATTTCCATCTGCTCCCATTTCTTCAAATAAAGCAACTCCGGCATCCAGCTTTTCGTTCGATAAGGTCTTTCCTGTGATTAGAGAAGCTAATGGATTGTTGATATCTTTGATGCCGTACTCCAATTTACCGGCATTATTTGCTACTTCTGCTTCATAAAGTCTAAATTCAACTCCATTGATCGGATTACCGTTCTGATCCACTTTTTTGATTTGCTGATAAAGACGAGGCTGAAGATTAAATCTCAATGCGAGGCTGGAGTCGTAGTTTCCTCTTTCCAAATAGAACATTTTAAGACTATGATCACTTCCGCTGGCGAATGTATTTCCATTCCAGTTCATTTCACTTTCTTTTCCCGCCGTCCTAAAGAGCTCGCGAAGGTTAGTCATGGCAACAAGATCTTGTGTATTTTCAGGATGTTCAGAATCATAGGATGGAATCCCCAAGGTTTTATATCCCTGACCGATCAAGACATTTCCTGTTGCAAAATCGATAATTCCGTAAATTTCACTGTGTACACCGCCCAGATCCAAGACAAGGACATCGTCAATGAAGATCCAGACATCATCATCTCCGGAAAAACCGAAAGTCATCGGGTTATTCTGCTTGTTCATGGTGATCATGCCGTTGACCGGCTGACGGAAATTAATATCAATCGTCATGCCAAGGTGGTGATTTGTTGTGTTATTTGAGCAGCCAATTCCTTTACTTGATAAAGTTCCGTCACTCTTGATCCCATTGAAGACTTCTGTTCCTTTATTAAATGGAAAGAAATTTCCAATACTGTTTTCGTCGCCATCTGAACGCTGTGTCGCTCCGGCATCATATAGAATGAATTTTCCATCACTGTTTCCGCTTTTCGACTGAACTTTTGTTTCCTGGAATTCCGCAAAGTTTTGACGCATGTTATAGTAGTAATAACCTTCATTGTCGATCTGGAATAATCCCAAGATGTTCTGATAAGACTTCTTATATGGATTTTGGATGTTTGGATCAAACAGATAAGCTAAAGATTCTGTTCCTGTTTCAATTTTCTGATTCGTACCTTTTTCCCAAAGATCGATCAAGGAATTACTTAGATTTTGAATATTTGCCCCTTCATAAGGATAGACCGATTTTTTATCTGACGCAATCGACAGAGGCTTGGAATCAATATGATCCCCTGACAGCTTATAGTCACCGATCAAAGTATGATCTCTATAATTTTGATCATTAATATCCTGCACACCGGTAAGAACTTGTCTTGCGGCATTTAGATTGATGACCGGATAGCCATTTTCCAATAAAGGTTTGACGATCCCTTCCATCCCTGCATATCTTTTTCCGTATTCAGTCGTTTCTCCGGCACCCTTATTCCACAAACCGGCATGAATGACTCCATCACCAAAGATAAGCAAATGGTTTTCATTAATTCCTTTCCACCAGTCAGCAGATGTTGAATACTGTGCATTATTTCCCCATTGCGACGGAATCGCACGAATGTGCCGTTCTGACTTCGTTAAGATATCTCCCTTTGTCGGATTTTCATAAAGAACCCAGTAATCAAACAGATTGACCTGAACTCCATCGATTTCCATCACTGCATCGGATACGATATGATCCTGCAATTGAATTTCATTCAAGGTGTTGGCATAAAGTGATGCTCCACCCAAATCAACGACAACAACCATCGCTTCGGCATTTTCGCTCAAAGACATTTTTTCAGGCAAGATCATCGGGAATGTATAAGTTCCCTGATAAGTTCCCGATGCTGGGAAAGACGAAAGATCCCAAGCGACCGGGAGTGTTTCTGATTCTTGATGATCGAATTCAACACGAACTTCTTTAGGCAGAAATTCGTTCAAGAGATCTCTTGTCACAAGATGATCTGCATCTGCACCCGGAAGCCCAAGTCCCCAACCTGAAATTGAATCGTTATAAATCAGCATTTCTTCAGGATCGATCCACTGCCAAGCTGTAATTACTTTTAATTGTTGATCACGGTCTTCATCGTCATCTTCCACAGGAGCAGATTCATTTTTCACTGTTTCTTGAGAATTTTCTGAGATCGCTTCTTCGGTTTCCTCAGAGGATACAAAAACATTTTCACCATCTTCTTCATTTTCCACTGAAGACTCTGTACTCGCAGATTCCTCATCGGCCTGTTCTTCATCTTTTAAATTCTCATCCGCTTTGTCAAGTTCTGTAATTTCCTCTGGATTTGCAGTATTTGCTTCTTCTGCAAAAGTAATCAGTGCGCTTTCAGGCACCATATTGCAGAGCAACGAAATTGACAACAAAGTTGAAATCAGTTTTTTCATGATTCTTCCTCCCTTTCCTTTTATCTTTTGGTTATTTTATTTATTAGTACAATGGAGCGATTAGAATAAAAGCTTACTAATCTTTGCTTTTCCATATTATAGCATGCATTTTCTTTCTCAAACTCTTTCATTTTTTCACTTTTTGATAATTTATAGGAATCATTCCCAGATTTTTCCTCCTTTTTATAGTAATCCTTTTCGCTATATGAATTTTCCCTATCAGCTCTGTATAAATTCACAATTTTTAAATTATCTTTCTCTTAATAAGGCGGACGGGATCTTTATTTTTTCGAACAAAGCGATCGAACTCATTCATTATATTCAAAATGAATGAAATTGTGAATTTAAAAAGCTTTCTTCTATAATCATTATATTATACAATAGAGATAAGGAGAAATAACTATGCACCTAAAATGTGAAACTTCTCATGAAATCGTAATTAATAAAAGCCGGTTTATCTGTTATGTGAATCGGATCGAAGACGAGCAGAGTGCCAAGGATTATATTTATTCGATACGAAAGCTCCATCCGGATGCCTCTACCATCGCTTATGCTTATATCGCTCAGAAAAACAATGAATTGCAGCGTTCCAATGACGGCGGCGAACCGAGCGGAACTGCCGGTGTTCCTATGCTGGAAGTCTTAAAAAACAGTCAGATCCAAAACATCTGCGCGGTTACAGTCCGTTATTTCGGGGGCATAAAATTGGGAGCCGGAGGCTTGATCCGCGCCTTTTCCAAAAGTGTATCGGAGACGCTGAAGATCGCTCCGAAACTGAAAACGGTCAATGTGCATCGTTATCAGATCACATTTGATTATGATATGATCGGCAAAATGGATTATTTCTTAAAGGAAAAAGCGGATATCCTCAATAAAGACTATGGGGAAAAAGTAACCTATCTCTTCCAATGCGAACAACAGGACATCGATCAAGAGATAAGCGAACTGGGAAAAGGGAAAATCCCATGTGTCTTGATTGGTACTTACACTGTTGATAAGGAAATGGATGAATAACAAATCAAAAAGCTTTCTTTATATCCGGATTTCTGAATCAATATTATATAGAGGGCTTATTTTTTAAATGATAAATTCTCCAGAAAAATCCAGCCAACAAGAAAGTCCTCTTTTCAAAAATCGAGAAGAGGACTTTTTCATTTCTATTTTACTTCTTGAATCTTTCCGCTCTTGTCCGCCAAAAGTACACTGACATTCAGGCGCGTTTTCACGACTCTCGGAACTTCGCTCCATTGTTTGCGATACTGGCTAGAGTCATTAAAAGCGACACTGTAATGCGCATTATCATCATTGATTTCATTTAAAATCGCATTCAACTTCACCGGAAGCGGTTGTTTTCTTCCTCTTTTTGATCCATGAACATCAATGATCCACTTGTATCCACTCTGCATTGCTTCGATCTTGTTGTCACAAATCGTTGTTTCCCATCCGCGTTCATTCAGCCATGCATTGACCACATTAACGAGATCCTGTGTCGTGCGATTTGTTTTAAGTAATCGGCTCATTCTTTTTTCTTCTTCGCTCTTCGCCGGACGACCTCGTTTCTTTGCCGGATACATCTGAGCTCTTTCGTTCATATCCTGAAGATAATATCGAACAACCAATCGCGATCCGAAGCCTGTCTGTCCCTTCGGTTTACGGATGATCTCATCTCCTTCTAAAAGAAGCTTATACATAGCCTGACAACATGTCGGCATAGTGGCATGATTTGGTGAAACCTCAGTATGAACTTCCTTTGATGAAACCTCCAGAAATTCTGCCCCTTGTTTTAATGCTTCTTGTTTTTTTGCTTCCAATACTGAAATATAAGTCTTAATACCTGGTCCTTTCATAAATACCTCTCTTTCCTGATTTGTTATGTTTACATTGTAAGAGTATTCCTTTGTCGAAATCTAGCTTATTATGTCAAGCGTCCTCTTTTTTTTATTTTTTTTCTCAAACAATTCAAACGCAAACAATTTAAATCTTTTTTATGTATTACAGATTATTTTATCGGATCCTTAATCAAATCAATATAATTCACTCTTTTCTTGATTTCTCTTTTTTAACCTGATTCCTTCAATTTAAAAATTAATTTTTATTTCGAACCATATGTCACTTTTTAAAATATATAAGTCATTATTGATATTATTCTATCATTTCTTATAGCCAACTCCAAGCATTAAATTAACAAATTCAATGTTTTTTCGATTTGTTAATAGGGATGATTTGAAAGAATGAATTGTAATTTTGATTATCCGGTATTTTTCTAATGCATTTTTGGACTATCGAAAGTTTCGCAATAGCGACCTTTGAATGAAGGTTCTATATCTGCTTTTGCAAGATGAGAGATGTCCCCCATACGCAGCATTCTGAAACTGGCGATTCCTTGTTCTCTTTCTTCTGTTACGATTTCACTCACTGCTGAAGGAAGCATACATGCAGACTGCCACAAGACAAAAGGAGAGACATTCATTAAGTGAGACAGCAAAGCAAATCCGACTCCTAAATGGCAAAATAGCGCGATCGTTTTCTCGCTTGATTTTTCCACCCGGTAAAGCGTTCCCTCACGGATATAGCCATAGCTCTCCAGCAATCTATCCAACTCTTTCATCACTTGATCATAATGTTCCTTGGTATCAGAATAACGAACGACATCTGTCTGATACCATCTGTCTTTATCCAAGCATTCCGGATGTTTCGCAAAATAAGCAGGAACGATATCCCATATGGCATGACGATGACGGATTTCTTCTGTTTCCACATGCTTATGATAAGCTTCTTCTATATCTTTATATTTTGTTAAATCCACATAAGAAATAAACTCTTGAAGCCATTCCTTCGTTTCTGCACTCTTTCCTAATTTCTCGCATGTATAGGAAGCAGTTTTTTGTGCTCTACCAAGCGGCGATACATAACAGTCATCAATCTTCAGATTTTCTGCATACTCAGCCAAAGCCTTTGCCTCCAAAATGCCTTTTTCAGTCAGCGAATCATGTTCATAATCCGGTTCCGCATGACGGATAATTAAAATTCTCATATTTTTCTCCTACCTTTTCTGTGTCATCCCTGATTTCAATAATTCTTTATTCAAATACTCACAGTACTTTACTTATAGTATCGAGTATTTTCTGTTTTTTTTCAACATTTTTTGTTTAATTCTATTTCATACAGAATTTAAAAATGCAAAACAATAATGATTATCGTTATATTTATATAGTTACTTTCCTATATATAAAGCTTTTTGTTTACATAGCCGACCTATTCTTATTTTCTATATAATTTTTTATTCAATATAGGACTTATCAAATTATGTTGATTTATGATAAACTCTTCTGTAGATTTTAAAAAGGAGGATATAACAATGATTATTCGCAGATATGTTCAATCGGACTGTAAAGAAATTGCAGAATTATTCTATAATACCATTCATACTGTCAATGCTCGTGATTATACTGAAGAACAGTTAAACGTATGGACTTCCAATATCGATCTGATACAGTGGAATCAATCTTTAATGGAACATTACTGTCTCGTTGCAATCGAAGATAATCAAATCGTCGGTTTCTCAGATATAGATGATCATGGGCTCATTAATCGATTTTATGTTCATAAGGACTATCAGAGGAAAGGTATTGCTTCTTCATTAATGAAAGAATTAAAAAAAATCCATAAAGGACGTCTTGTCACTCATGCCTCTATTACTGCAAAACCTTTTTTTGAAAAGAACGGATTTTATGTTGTGAAGGAGCAGCAGGTTGAACGGAGAGGAATCTTTCTGACTAAGTATGTGATGGAGGTTATGTCCGATTAAGAGTCAATATAAAAAATCATATTTCAAATCAATGAAATATGATTTTTGTTTTTCAGTTAAATAATCAACTTATTATTTAGCAGCTTTTGTCAAAGCGTCGTTAACAGCTTCCAAGTAAGCTTCAGAACTGTATGTTGCACCTGCAACCTTATCTACACCTTCTGTACCCTGAGCTTCAACAACTTTTCCGCCAAGAGTATCCATAGCAGCTCCGCCGATTCCTTCTGTTTCTTCATTTTCTCCGACTTCTACTGCGGTGATCTTTCCTTCAGCAACTGTTACTGTAACGCTGATGCTGTCTGAATGGAATCCCTTGACTGTTGATGTTCCTTCAAAAGTACCATCTGTGTATTTTGAATCATCTGCTTCTTTTTCCGGTTCTTTTGATCCACATGCTGCAGCAGAAATTACCAAAAGCAAAGCAGCTGCGATCATCAATAATTTTTTCATATTTTTTCCTCCGTTCTAAATTGTATTACTAGTATAATCTATTTCAAACATGTTTTCAATATTCTTTTTATAAAAGACACTTTTATAATGGCACGACGCAACTATGTGTTCGATTTATTTATGCTTCTTATTCCCAGATTCCTTTCTTAATATGAAGCCGACAATTTCACTTGAATCTTGCAAATTGACAAAATGGTTGTATAATGTTTTTGTTTCTTAAGGAAACACAGTCAGTCGCAATCCCCTGACTTATTAAACAAAACACGAAAGGAATTTTTAAAAATGAACAACAGAAAATTAGTAGAGCTATGCATCATGGCAATGATTGCGGCAATCTATGCAGCATTGACTTTAGCTCTCGCCCCGCTGTCATTCGGGGAAATCCAGATCAGGATCTCTGAAGCTTTGACTTTGCTTCCGATCCTGTTTCCAAACGCAATATGGGGAGTCACCCTCGGGTGCTTCATCGCCAACCTGGTCGGTGTACTGTTCGGTCTGAATGGAATCGGAATCGTCGATATCTTCTTCGGTACTGCCGCAACACTGATGGCAGCTTTTATGACTTATAAACTTCGCAATATAAGAATTAAAAACATTCCTGTTCTTTCTGCCCTCATGCCGGTCTTATTCAATGCTGTGATCATCGGTTTTGAATTAGCCTGGTTGCTCATGCCCGAGGCGTTGCTTAGTGGATGGGTGCTGATGGGTGCACAAGTGGGAATCGGTGAGTTTCTTGCCTGCTTTGTCCTTGGAATTCCGCTGACCCTGCACTTGGAAAAGAATGATTTATTCAACAAACTCATTAAATAAATAATGATAACTATTATTATTAATGTTAAAAAGTATTATTAAATAGGATTGCATTAGAGCTGAAAAGCTCTTTTTTGATAATAAAAAAGTCCTTGATCACAGATTTCCATGATTGAGGACTTTTATTTTTATTTAACGATCAAGCTTTCGTTCCAGCATTCCGGAACATCGACTCCCAGCAATTCTGCAACCGTTGCCGCAACATTACTTAAGCCGAATTCTCCTTCTTTCATTTGAACATCCGCATTCATAACGATGAATGGAACCTTGTTCAAAGTATGAGAAGTTTTTGGTTTATCCGGATCTGTCGGTTTCTTTTTCTTTTCAAGCATTTCATCGGCATTTCCATGATCGGCTGTAACCAAAAGGATTGCTCCGATCTTATCACAGGCATCCTTAATACGCTTCAAGCATAGATCGACAGTTTCAACTCCAATGATGGTTGCTTCATAGTTTCCGGTATGTCCAACCATATCTCCGTTCGGGAAGTTAACACGATAGAAGTCATAATCATTCGCTTCAAGCGCTGCCACCAACTCATCGGTCACTTCTGCTGCTTTCATCCAAGGGCGCTCATCAAACGGAACGACATCCGATTGAATTTCAACCCAGGTTTCCAATTCATCAGAGAACTTTTCACTTCTGTTACCATTCCAGAAATAAGTGACATGTCCGAATTTTTGTGTTTCAGAGATGGCATATTGTTTTAATCCTTTTGAAACAAAGTATTCAGACATCGTATTGGTAATATGCGGAGGGCTTACCAAATACTTTGTCGGGATCTTCAGATCGCCGTCATACTGAAGCATTCCTGCATAAGTAACATGCGGGAAACGTACACGATCAAATTTATCAAAACTTTCTGTTTCAAATGCACGTGAGATTTCCAATGCACGGTCTCCACGGAAGTTAAACAGAATGACACTGTCGCCATCTTCAATCGTTCCGACCGGCTTACCATTTTCAGCGATAACAAATCCCGGAAGATTCTGATCATTAACGCCAAGTTCAGCACGATACGTTTCAATCGCTTCTTTCGCAGAGGCAAACTGTCTTCCTTCTCCAAGAACATGAATCTTCCATCCTCTTTCGACCATAGCCCAATCTGCTTCATAGCGATCCATTGTGATCTGCATACGTCCGCCGCCGCTGGCAATCTTGGCGCAGAAATTTCCATCGTTCAATTCAGCAAGTTTCTCTTCCAGCTGATCAATGTAGATCAATCCGGATGTTTCAGGCACATCTCTTCCATCCATCAAGACATGAATGCGCACATTTTTAACGCCTTCTTCTTTTGCTTCTTCCAGCATTGCCAATAAATGACGGATATGACTGTGAACATTTCCATCTGACAAAAGTCCCAAGAAGTGTAAAGTATGTCCTTCTGCATTTTTGACGAGCTCTTTCCATGTTTCAGAATCATAAATTGATTTAGAATCGATTGATTCATTGACTAATTTTGCTCCCTGACTGTAGATCTGTCCACATCCCAATGCATTATGGCCAACTTCAGAATTTCCCATATCATCATCAGTTGGAAGTCCGACTGCACTTCCATGAGCTTTAATTGTTGTATGCGGATAATTTGCTAAGTAGTTATCCAAGTTTGGTGTATAAGCATGTAGAACGGCATTCCCGTTATCTTTTTCAGTCATTCCGACACCATCCATAACTACCAGCACAACTGGTTTTTTACTCATAAGATTTCCTCCTTATTCCCTTATTAATATATCACGAAACAAAGTTTTTTTCATTAATTTCCCTATTTTTTCTCTAGTTTTGATATAATATGATCAGGAGGAAGAAATATGATCAATACAATTAATAAAAGAAGATCGATTCGCAAATATCAAGATAAGCCTATTGAAGAAGAAAAAATCATTGCATTACTTAAATCGGCCATGAATGCACCTACTGCTAAAAACAGACAGGAGTGGCGATTTGCTGTTGTTACGGATAAGGTCTTGCTGGCGCGTCTGGCAACCGAGGTTTCCCCTTATACATCGATGGTGAAGGATGCCGGCTGTGCCATCATCGTTTCCGGTGACCTGAATGTAACTCCATCAAAGGAATATATCTGTACAGATACGGCAGCTGCCATTGAAAACATTTTATTGACTGCCGTCGAGTTAGATTTAGGCTGCTGCTGGTGTGGCATCGCTGATAATGAGGACCGCGTTGTTAACACAAGAAGATTGCTTTCTCTTCCCGAGAATTATTATCCGACCGGCATGATCGCAATCGGATACCCGGGTGAAGAAAAAGAACCAAATGACCGTTTCGATCCTGAAAAAGTCACTTATTATCGCTGATAAAAAAGAATCTTTGCATGTTGATGGATGTGAAGATTCTTTTTTAGTTTACTATTTCTGAAATAAAACATGATTATTCCTTTGATTTTTTCGAATTCCCGATTATTCATCCAAAAACATAAAGTTAACTCTATGTTTTATTCTTTAAATAACGGAGTTGAAAAGTATCGTTCTGCCGTGTCCGGAAGGATCGTAACTACGGTTTTTCCTTTTCCCAGTTTTTTTGCCATTTTCTTGGCAGCTGCCACATTAGTTCCACTGGAAATTCCGCAAAGAATTCCTTCTTTTAATGATAATTCGCGAGCGGTCTGAACCGCTTCTTCATCCGATATCATACACAAGCGGTCAATGATCTTTTGATTCAAGATAGGAGGAATGATTCCATCCCCGATTCCCATCTGAATATGTGTCTTAATTTCCTTATCGGCCAGGATTGCTGCATTCTCCGGTTCCACTGCCCATACTTCTGCATCGGGATAAACTTCTTTGATTGCTTCGGAGATGCCCGTAATCGTTCCGCCTGTTCCGATTCCCGAACAGAAACCATGAATAGGCTTTTGGATCTGTTCGATTAATTCTCTTCCGGTATTTTCTTTATGGACCGCCACATTGGCTTGATTTTCGAATTGACGCGGAACAAAAATATTGCCTCTTTCCTTTTTAATGGTTTCTACCACGCGAAGACATTCTTCTATACATTCTCCGATATTCCCTTTATCATGAACTAAAACAACTTCTGCCCCATAATGCCGGATCAACTTTCTTCTCTCTTCACTGACTGAATCCGGCATGACGATACAGACTTTATACCCTTTTACTGCGGCAACAAGAGACAACCCGATCCCTTGATTCCCGCTTGTCGCCTCTACGATCAAAGAATCGGAATTGATTGATCCGGATGCTTCAGCTTCTTCGATCATCCTTGCCGCCGTTCTTGTCTTGATCGATCCTCCGACATTTAGCCCTTCGAATTTAACCAAAATTTCTGCATCGTCCTCATCAGTCATGTGATTTAACCGAATTACCGGTGTATTTCCGATTGCTTCAAGAATATTTTGCATAATCATAATATCTTACCTCTTCACATCATCTTGAATTTTATTCTATACTTTTATCTTAGGATTATTTAAATATAAATATAATGAGAACCATTATTAACTTTTGCTTGTTTTTAATATTTTTTGAATTGTTATTCATAAAACATCGTATCAAACGTGATTACTGTATACAGATTTGGATGTTTTTCGTGCAGAAGATCATCGATTCTCTTTTTCAATTGACTACCTGATTCCTTAAAGTCATAAGGAACGACAACATCAAATATCAGATTTGTATGAGAGTCTCCGGAAACCATTCTGAAATCATGCATGCTTAAATTCGAATCGATACTATTTAAGATGCCAACGATCAATTCACGGTGACTTTCTAAGACCGCGTTGTCTGTTTCGATTGGATCCATATGAATGACGGTCATGATATGAAGTTCTTCATACAATTTCTTCTCAATGAGATCAATTTTATCATGAGCGACCATAATATTCTGACCTGCACTCACTTCTGCATGCAAAGAAGCCATCATCTTTCCCGGTCCATAGTTATGAACGATCAAATCGTGGACGCCCAGGATCTCATCGAAAGAATAAACGATATCCATCATGGCCTGTACGGTCTCTTCATCAGCCGGTTTTCCCAAAAGCGTATCAATCGTATCTTTCATGATATCCCAGGCCGCTTTCAAAATCAAAAAACTGACGATGATGCCGATGATTCCATCTACAGGAAAGTCTGTGACAAGCGCTGAAAACAAAGAAATCAGAGTAACTCCTGTCGTAATACTATCGCTGAGACTGTCTGTTGCAGTTGCAAGCATCGTAGAAGAATTGATTTTATTGCCCAGCTTTGTATTAAAGGAATACATCCATACTTTTAAACCGATCGAAGCAATCAACGCTGCTACTGCAACTTCCTTGAATACGACAGGTTCAGGATGCATCAGCTTTTCTGCTGAAGTCTTCAGAAATTCTAATCCAACAAATACAATGATCACAGCAATAACAAGACTGGATAAGTATTCCAACCGACCATGTCCAAAAGGATGATCTTTATCGGCCGGCTGTGCTGAAAGCTTATATCCTGCCAAAGTAATCAAGCAGCTCAAACAATCTGACAGATTATTGAAGGCATCGCTGACGATTGCAACGGAATTGCTTAATGTTCCCATAATGAACTTAATAATAAAAAGAAGGATGTTGCAGCATATTCCTGTCACACTGGATAGCGTCCCATATCTTTCTCTTACCTTTGAGTCTTTTACATTTTCAGAATCTTTGATAAATTTTCGTATTAAAAATTCAGTCATTTTATCCCCTCCGAAATCATTTTATGATTATATCACAAGTCGAGCTTTTCTGTCATAAAATTATGATCTCTTTCAATTTTACTATATTATTTTTTTATCATTTTAATCTCTGCATAACTCAACTTTTGTATATATTTTAACTATAATATGCACGATTCGTTTAATTTTGACCCTTAATCCGCAAAAAAACATGAATTCAACTCCTATTTTATGCAATTCATATTCTTCGTACAAAGTATTTATATAATAATTTAATTATTAAGCAGCATCTCTATCTTTCCGATGTACCCTTTAGAAAGCAGATAGCATCAATGGTTTATTTTCATCGGCAGAGTTCTTTTAACTATGATGAATAACCCTCTTTTTTTATCACCATATTTCCCATTCAGTTTAGAATAAATTCGTTATTTCGGTTTAAATCTCTCCTAACATTCAAAAAAAGACAGAATCAAATAATAAAGTTGACTCCATCTTTTTGTTTCTATCGATTTTTCCTGATATAATGCCATAAATCATTCAATTCATTAATCATTTCATCCTGAATGAAGAATTGAGCCAATCGATTGAGTTGTACTTTGCTCAAAAAGCAGAAGAGTTCTCCGACGCCATCAAAAGGAGAGGCAAGATACGCTTCTACGATCGCCTCGATTTGAGAACTATTCAAATAAGGACAATAATCGATAATACTTTCAGGATCATGGTTTAAGATATATTCTACAACGGAATCTTTTTGCTGCTGATTCAAGAACGGAATTATTTCTGCGAAATCAATTCCATCTTTATGAATCAGAGTCTGAATCAAAAGATCCTTCTGTTCATTATTTAAAAAAGGCATGATCTCTTCGATCTCTTCGAAACCGGCATCCAGCGCCGCTTTAAGAATTCTGGTTTTCTGCTCACTGTTTAAAAACGGCATGATCTCTTCCAAATCATCAAATTCCTGTTTTTGAATTAGATGATCGATCACCATTTCTTTTTGTTCGCCGTTCAAAAGCGGGATATTGTCTAAATCATACTCATCTTTCTCAATTAAATATTGAATGATCATAGTTTTGGCATAACCGTTCAAAAGAGGAAGGATATCTTCCAGATATTCCGTTTCTTCTTCATCAATTAAAACTTGGACAAGTCGTTCCTTTTGTTCACTGTTGAAGAAAGGAACCAGTGCATCAAGGTTATTGAATTCTTTCTGCTGAAGGATCTTATTTAACACTTGATCTTTTTGTTCACTGTTCAAAAAAGGAATCATCTCTTCATAATCATCAATGTAGTCGCTGAGGACCATTCTTGTCAGATCTTCCGGAGAGAAATAGGGATAAAAGCGCTTTGACTGCGATTTCCAGGTTCTCTTGACCTCTTCTGTACTCTTGTTGACACGGTCTACAGCGTCCCGCAGGACTTTTTCCAATTTTACCGGTTTTACGATCGGGGCAATCTTATCAATCAGATCCACAAAAGAACCATCAAATTCAAAGTTGATGAAATAATTATCATCTTCCTCTTTTTCTTCAGACTTTTCTTCTGTTTTCTGTTCCTCTTCAATTTCTTCCTGGGCAAGTTCTTTAACAAACTCGATCTTATCCTGTTCTTTTTCCTGAAAAGCGCCGCGAACCAATTCATCAATTGAAACCCCGAACAGATCGGCAATGGCAGGCAGTAAAGTGATATCCGGCATAGATTCCCCTCTTTCCCACTTGCTGACAGCCTGATAAGTCACATCCAGTTTCTCAGCGACCTGTGCCTGTGTCATATTTTTATCTTTTCTAAGTTTTGTAATAAACACTCCCATATCATTCATAACTGTTCCTCGCTTTTAAGTTTCTGCTTAATTCAAGTATACCATTTTTTTTATAAATTGAACTAAATCAGAAGTTGAATCTCATCATTCAACTATCTGTTTAGCAATCCATTTTTTTCATTCGTCTTCTTTGTTCCAAATAAATTGCCAAAACGCTGATATCAGCCGGATTTACTCCTGATATTCTGGAAGCCTGTCCAATCGTTCTCGGTTTATATTTGATCAGCTTTTGTCTTCCTTCTAACGACAACTGAATGACATCACCATAATCGATATCTTCCGGAAGAAGGAGTTTTTCCATCGACGCTAATCTTTCTGCTTCTTTTTTGGCTTTGCTGATATATCCTTCATATTTGATTTCGATTTCAGCCTGTCTTCCTTCTTCTTCAGAGAATTCAAAAGGAAGGTATTCTTTTAATCCTACAACACTTACATGTGGACGCTTAAGCAGCTCATAGGCAGTGATTCCTTCGTTCAAAGTTCCGTATTCCAGAGACTTCAGATATTCATTGACACGATCTTTCATGGTAAATCGAGTGTTTCTGAAGCCTTCCTTCAAATTTTCGATTGATTCACATTTGTTCAGGAACTTCTCATATCGTTCATCACAAACAAGACCGATTTCATGAGCATACTTCATTAACCGTTGATCAGCATTATCGTGTCTCAACAATAATCTGAATTCAGCACGGGATGTCAAAAGACGATACGGTTCTAAAGTTCCTTTGGTGACAAGATCATCGATCATGACTCCGATGTAGGCTTCATCTCTTCTTAATACGAGTCCTTCTTTCCCCTGCAGCTTCAATACGGCATTGATTCCCGCCATGATCCCCTGACCCGCCGCTTCTTCATAACCGCTTGTTCCGTTGATCTGTCCGGCACAAAATAAATTTTCAACGATTTTTGTTTCCAATGTCGGCTTGAGCTGAATCGGATCAATTGCGTCATATTCAATGGCATAAGCATATTTCTTGATAATCGCATTTTCCAATCCCGGCAGACTGTGAACCATCTCTTCCTGTACATCCTTTGGAAGACTGGTTGAGAAGCCCTGAATATAAGTTGTATCCATAGACAGACTTTCGGGTTCTAAAAAGATCTGATGTCTTTCTTTATCCGCAAAGCGAACGATCTTATCTTCGATAGACGGGCAATAGCGGGGACCTACTCCTTTGACAACCCCGGAGTACATGCTTGATTTATGAAGATTGGCCTTAATGATTTCATGGGTTTTGGGACTTGTATAAGTCAAATAACAAGGAACTTGCTGATCATAAGACAAGATTTCTTTTGTTTCGGTAGAAAAGCTGTAGAAATCCTTTGTCCCCGGTTCCAGCTGAACCTTAGAGAAATCAATGGATCGACTTAAAACTCTTGGAGGAGTGCCTGTTTTCAATCGAAAAGTCTTTAATCCCGCACGGGTTAAGCTTTGCGATAATTCATTGGTGGTTGGATCGCCATCCGGCCCGCTTGGTGTTACATCTGAGCTGATCATAACTAAAGAAGACATATAAGTTCCGGTAGTCAAGATTACGATCCTTGAAGGCAAAAAAGTCCCATCTTTTAAAATAACGCCTTTTGCTATCTGAGCTTCAATCTTCACTTCTCTCACTTCATTGATGATCAGATCCAAGTTCTCCTGTTTGCGGATAACCTCAATCATTTTTTTGCTGTAAGCCACTTTATCTGACTGCACACGTAAAGATTGGACGCCCGGTCCCTTTGTTGTATTCAGCATTTTAAATTGAAGGGCAGTTTCATCTGCTGTTTTAGGCATCTGTCCTCCTAAAGCATCGATTTCGCGTACTACGATTCCTTTTGCCGGTCCGCCGACAGATGGATTACATGGCATTTTGCCGATAGATTCTTCTTTATATGTAATTAAGGCGGTATGCATTTTCAGTCTTGCACAGGCAAGCGCAGCTTCAATTCCGGCATGTCCCGCTCCTACAACAATGATATCAAACATGTGATTCTCCTTATTTTGATTTAATATTAGAAATCATGTGATTTAGATTCTCCTCTGTACTCTTTTGATCTTCATCCATACAGATTCGATACGAAACAGGCAGCGAAAGACCACATAACTTAACTTGTTCATTGAAGGTCCAGATATGTCCGATCAAAAGCTGTTTTCTCTTCTCATAATCTTTCGTGGATGCAACAAACGGGAAAAGGACTGTCACAGAATCATCTTCCAATAAAAGCATCTCTTCCCTGCTTCCTTTTATGCTTTCGATTTCATCGTTCAACGCCAAATGATTTTTACGAATTTTCTGAAGGGCTCTCTTATCTTTTTCTGCATGCAAAGAGATAGCACATTGTTGCGAAATGACAGATAGCTGATGACGGATCTCTTCTTTTTGGAAAATGTCATGATCATCCTGTTCACTCAACGCCATGGTCCACATATCCAATCCGCTGTTTTCATTCGCAATTTTCAGAATCTTTGCCGTAACACTTGGATCTTCTTTATCTAAATAAATATAGCTCTCGATCCGATTTGATATATTCATTCCAATTTCACTCAGATAAATAGGCACTTGGAAAAAGGCAACATCCACAAGATAGAGACAATTCATCATCTTCGGTATCGTTCCGCTTTTCGAAACTTTGAGTATGGCATCATAGAGTTCTTCCTTAGTCGCATATCCGTTCTCAATTCCATAAGTATTCCACATCTTTGAGAAACTCATAGAATGAGCTTTGGCAAATCTCCCAAACCCGACGATTCCTTTTTCTCTTCTTCTGCCGTGTTCTGTTCCCTTAGCCAAAAAGAACAGCACATCACCCTGGTTAAAATCCGCAAATCTTTTATTTGCCGTCGGTCGCCAGAAGTTCATAGTGCGATGTCCATTCAATCGATGAAACTCTATCATATTTCCATCGGTCACATATGCAATTGATGCCATTTTATCACCTCGAATCTTTATTATAATACCACCTTTTGACCTTTTTTTAAAGGAACTTATCGTCTTTTATCAAT
>CAZUVT010000003.1:0-36270 GCA_964623925.1 uncultured Erysipelotrichaceae bacterium | reverse complement strand
GGTGCGGGTGTGGTCGTTCTGGCAGTCATAGCGGCTGTAATCCTATTAAAAAAGAAAAAAGCTTCTCGACCCCAACCAGCAGCTCTGTCAGTATCGGCATTAACGCCGGAGACTTCGTCGGAATCAAGCGTTGCCGCTCAAACCGAACCGGAAAAAGCCGAAAGGGACACGCCAAAATTCTGTGCTAACTGCGGCGCGCCGATTGTATTAGGGGACAAGTTCTGTACCAAATGCGGCAAGAAAATAAAGTAAAGAAGGAGAATTTTGAGATGAAAAAAATGCTATCTTCTGTTTTAAGCATTTTTCTGTGTACGATGCTTTTCACTTCCGGTTGGGTAGTTGAGGCTACGGAACCGGAAATTGAAATTTCAGAAAACCTTATTCAGATCAAAATACAAAATGAAGAATTTATGAATATCAAGACTCTAGAGGAATATACTGTTCTTGTTGAACTCAATTTAAAAGATGAAGCCCAGATCATCTATATGAAAAATGGAGTTGAAAAAGAAGCAGAATTAAAAACGGTTTATTATGTGAATCAAGAGGATCGTTATAATTGCTTGCTTTATTGCGAATTAAGCATCGAGGAAAATTCAGCTCAATACTCATTTTTTTATAATGAAGAATTGGACACGATTTACTTATATGATGAAGTCCATCAAGAGGAAATCATCTTTACTTCTTCTCTGCAATATGAAATAAAAAGAAAATGCAGGGAAATTGTGAAGATGAATGCAGGGAAAATAGAAAACTGCTATGAAATGGCCCAAGCTATTTTTGCATCTCAGGGAATCGAGGAAATCTCATTTAAAGAAAATGAGAAGACTTCACATGAATTCATATTGCTTGATTCAAAAGTCCCGATGGTTCTGTTTAAAGATTTTACCATCGATTCTATGGTGCCTCTTTGCGGAAATCACGGGTTGGCATATGGATTATATGGTGTTGAAAAAGACGGATTATGGGGAGTTATTGACGAGAATGGAATGTTATGGTTACCTATTGAAAGTACGATAGTTCCGATTGTGTATTTTGATCACATTCATTATTCTTTGCTAGGTTCCAATCGATATTATTTGAATCATATTCTTGGAAGAGATAACACTGAATATAGATTATGTACAGATGGGCATGGCTTAGGAGATTATACTTATTATCAAGTGGAAGGGGAAGCGATTAAAAAATACTTTTATGGAGATGATGGACCGGGAAACTGGATGGAAATCGATGACAAAGAATTAAACGGACAGCTCGTTTTATATCAGCTCGTGAAGGAAACGGAAGAAAATGCCAATCTTTGGACACTGGAAGAATCCTATCAAATGATGAATAAATACGGTGTTTTTTCAGAAAAAGGAAAGATTACAGATCCTGTCTATGATATGGGTGTTGGCTATACATATGATTTGATTGCTGTATGCAAAAACGGATTGTGGGGATATGTAAATGAAGAGGGTAAAGAAGTGATTCCATGTCAATATCTACCTGTTTATACTTATAAAAGTAATGAAGTGGCTTTTCCTGCTTATGATGGACTTATCGCTGTAAAAAATCAGGATGGAAAATTTGGAGTATTGGATTATAACGGCAATGAATTACTGCCATTTGAATACGATTATGCGGTTATATACAACAAAGCAGCTTTGGTTAAAAAAGGAAAAGAATGGTTGACGATCGAAATGTTTAAATGATGGATTTCGTGAAATTCATTTAATAAAATTATATAATTTTAATCATTTTGTTAATTTGATTTAATGAAACTGATGTTTTGTAGTCATTAAGTTGAAATCACTTCACAGAAAGGTTTGATTCAATTTAAAATTAATAGATTGTCCTACATATTTAAATCAATTAATTCGATTCAAAGAAAAACAATATTATTAAAGTTATTACAGGTATCTAAAGAGGTGGAAAACCAACACCATATTCTTTGTTCTGTAATCATTTGGAACAAAGCAGGCAGATATGGATTATTCACTTTTTATTTCGCATAATAGTATTAAGCAGATCAATGCTTTGGATTGGTTGCTAGATATTTAGGATAGGGAGCACGACATTTATGAAAAATAAAAAAACTGTTGTATATCGCATTGATATGTTTAATGAAAAGGCCGGATCCATAGAAGATGGTAAAATATATGCCAATTATAAATTGGTTGCTTATTATGATGAGGGACAGATTTATCAGATCAAAGGATGGTTTTTTCCTCAAAAGATTTTGATTGGTTCATATGAAAACGGTCATGTGTATAAAGGAAAAAATAAAAGAACTCATATCGGAGAATATGAGCGGGGATCAATTTATCGTGGAAAAGGATTTTTTAGAGAAAAAGTGGGAAAGTATAGAGGTGAAGAAGGAGGGCCGGCAGCGGCACTGATGCTTCTTTTCTATAAAGAGGTTTATGAAATCTGGTAATTGCATTAAAAAAGTGTCATTTTCAACCACACGAGGGAGAAAATAACACTTTTTGTTTTAATCTGCTTTTGTTTTCTTTTCGAGGAAGTGTCTTCGGCAAAGAGAAACGTAGCTTTCGTTGGCACCGAGGACGATCTGTTCACCTTCGGTAACGACTTTTCCATTAATGACTCGGGCATTGAAATGAGCTTTTCTTCCGCACCAGCAGACAGTAGGAATCTCTTCAATTTCATCTGCCAGTTCCAATAAGCGCTTTGAACCTTCAAATAGTTCACTTCTGAAATCTGTCTTTAACCCGTAACACAGAATCGGGATTCCGAAATCATCAACGATATGGGCGAGGAATTCAATATCTTCGCTATGTAAAAACTGTACTTCATCAACGATGATAGCGTCAAATTGCTTGATCTGTTCGTCGCTGTAAGCCTTGAGTTCTTCAAAGAAGACGGCTTCTTCTGCAAGACCGATACGCGATCTTACTGTTCTTGCCCCATCTCTTGTATCCAGCATTGGTTTAACTAAAAGCGGATTTTTACCTCTTTCCACATAATTGTAACGCGTCATCAATGCTGACGCACTTTTTGAGCTTCCCATTGCTCCATGTCTGAAATATAATTTTGCCATAAATTTACCCTCAAATTTCTTTCTTTATTATACATGATTTGAGGTAGAGTTTCATTATGAATATTCTATTTTCGAGAGAATTTTTACCTGCCAGGTTTTTCTTTAATTAAAGGGAATATTTTTTGCATAAAGAAATGTTTTCAGGCATAAAAATAGGATACCATATCTTGCTGAAATTTGGCAGATATGAATAATGATCCGGGTTCTGTTCACAATATTTGTTTGAAATACAAAAAAAGTTGAAATAATTCATGAAAAATGAAATTTTCTCTTTTTTCAGCCGGGGAAAACGATTATAATAAAGTTATGAAAATACTTCAAAGGGAGAAAGAAAATGGGTGTTTATCAAATTTTAAAAGATGTTCAGGACATCAGAAAAGAAGAGGGCAAGTGTACCTTTAACGGGTATCTTGAAGATTATCTGTCCAGCATCGAAGAGGAAGAATGTCAGGCAAAAAGTGTATTGACTAAGATGTTTGAATCCGATTCGGATTTGAAGATCTGTGTCGATCTGCACATCGGCATCAATCAGAGTGTCGTATCCAATCAGATCATTCGTTATAAGGATGCATTTAAGCTTAAAGGGGAGCCGTTATGTATTCCTTATATCATCTATGGCGAAAAACAGGGCAATGAAAGAGCTTTGATGCTGATGAATGGAAAAGATGATGATTATTTGTTTGTAAAGGGAATGTATTACTGCATGACTGAGCCATTCAGCATGTTTGCAGAATGCAAGAATGATATCGTTGCCATGCTTCTTGAAGATGAGGAAGAGGTTTTATCCGTTTTTACCCGTCTATTTAAGGTGAAAGCAGGGGCTTTACAGCGGGAGATCGATCGTGTTCATTTCGCAAACTACGAACAATTAAAGCAGTTGTCGTTAGATAAAGCTGCTGCATTAAAGGACTCGATCATTCCGGCCTTGCAGGATGCAGAAGAAAAGGAACCTTTGATCATTCAGGCAGTTATTCAGTGGTTCTTGCTGAAAAAGGTGGTTTATGTATATTATATGGTCAATAAGGATATCCTGACTCGTGTTCATGAGAACAATATCAAGAAACAAAGAAATCAGGCTAAAATCAATGCCGATGAAGTTCCGTTCACTTCCTATAGTGAAATGTGGAGAAATTCATCTAAGCCAAAAGAAAATTAATTGAGGGACTGCCAAGGCAGTTCTTCTTTGTTTGAAAGGGGTTTTTATGAGAGAAATCGATGTGAAATTGATCAGAGAAGCTGTTTTTAATGCGGTGATCGAAATGAATATCAAAGCAGATGAAATACTTCTTGAAAAGATGAAAGAAGGCATCCGGCAAGAGGAGAACGAGCGGGCCAGGCGATTATTGCAGATTCTGCTGGAAAATGCCGAAATCGCCGAAAGAGAAAGGATTCCGCTATGTCAGGATACAGGCTTTGTCACTGTGTTTATGGAAGTGGGACAAGAGGTTCACTTTAGCGGCGGCAGTGTGACTCAGGCAATCAATGACGGTGTAAAGGATGGATATGAAAAGGGATATCTGCGCAAGTCGATCGTATCGGATCCGGTTGAAAAAAGAATCAATACCAAAGACAATACGCCGGCTATGATTTATACGAATTTGACGGAGGGCGAACAAGTCAAATTACAGATCTGCTGCAAAGGGCAGGGATCGGAAAATTGCTCGAAAGTCTTCATGCTGAAACCGGCTCAAGGAAAAGAAGGAATCATGCAGGCGGTCTTGGAAACGGTGAAAGCAGCAGGACCGAATGCCTGTCCGCCGATGGTGATCGGAGTAGGAATCGGAGGCAGCTTTGATGGCTGTACGGTGTTATCCAAGAAAGCATTGTTATCGACAGAGCCGAATCCCAATGACTTTTATCATCAGTTAGAAGATGATCTGTTGATGGAAATCAATCAATTAAATATCGGTCCTCAGGGCTTGCAAGGGAAAACGACGGCTTTAGCCGTTCATATCTTAGAAGCGCCTTGTCATATCGCCGGGATGCCTTTGGCTGTGAATATCTGCTGCCATGTTTCAAGACACAAAGAGGTGATCTTATGATCAAGATGCAAATTCCCTTTACTAAAAAAGAGTCGTGTTTATTAAGAGCGGGGGATGAAGTTCTGCTAAGCGGAGTAATCTATACTGCCAGGGATGCCGCTCATAAAAGATTTTTGGAAGCGATTCAAAAAGGAGATTCGCTGCCGTTTGATTTAAAGGATCAAGTGATCTACTATGTTGGAGCGACACCGGCTCCCAATGGGAAAATAATCGGTTCTGCCGGACCAACCACCTCGGGAAGAATGGATGTTTATACCCCTCAACTCTTTAATTTAGGAATGAGTGCCTGTATCGGAAAAGGAAAAAGAAATGATGAAGTCACTCAAAGCATCCTTAAAAATCAAGGAATCTATTTTATTACGGTCGGTGGAGCTGGAGCTTATATCAGTCAGTGCATAAAAAAAGCGGAATTGATTGCTTATCCCGAGCTTCAAAGCGAAGCTGTTTATCGTCTGGAAGTGGAAGATTTTCCGGTATATGTAGGAATTGATTGCCTGGGAAATAATATTTATAATTATTAACTGAGAATCTTTAGTGGAAGACAAAAAATCAGAGCAGAAGATGAATATCAAAATTTACTTCCGCTCTTTTTTATTGTGCTTCAATAGATCACTTTGAATTTCTTTTCTTTTTCAATAACCGGAATTTCCTTGATTGAAATACTGTCGATTTTAATAAACCGATTGCCGGATTGAATTTCTTTTATGAATAGATCAAACTGTTCAGGATCTCCTTGCACTTGCATTTCTACCAATCCATTATTCATATTTCTGACTGTTCCTGTAAGTTGATGAGTCAGTGCACACATCGTACAGAAGTGGCGAAATCCGACTCCCTGCACGATACCTGAAGCGATACAAAAATAACGTTTCATGAAATCCCTCCTTCTGTTCTGGATAAAATTATAGAGGAAACTTTAAAAAAATAGAAGTAGAATCTTGAAATATGGGAGATAAAAATAAGAAATTCATCTTTGAATCTTAAAAAAGTGGAATATTTTTTGTAATTTGATGTGAAATAGTCTATACTGATTATAGATTTATTGAAGGAGCAGAGATGATGAAAAAACTAGTTCTATTAATCGTAGCCGCTTTGTTGCTTTGCGGCTGTACAGATAAACCGACTTCATCTGATGAGACAGAAATGTCAGATGCAATGAAATTTAAAGAAGAATATGAAGTCCATAACGGTGAATTTGATGATGATCGAGGACATAACTATATTGAAGTAGAAATCTCCGAGAAAAATCCGGTCGTTTATATGACCATGGAAGAATTATTTGATTTGATGGAAGAGGGAAAATCTGCCATCGTTTATTTCGGATTCCCGGAATGCCCTTGGTGCAGGACATTGCTTCCATCCCTTTTAAGTGCTTTGAATGTAGGGGGAATTGAGAGGCTGTATTATGTCAACAACTATGCGGAACGAGATCTGAAAGAATTAAAGGACGGGGAGATCGTGACAACTCAGCAAGGCTCTGACGACTATTATAAGCTTTTGGAAATCATGGGTGATTATGCCCCGGTCTATGCGGGATTGAATGATGATTCCATCAAGCATATGTACTATCCGACTGTTTTGTTTATAAAAGGCGGAGAGATCATCGCTTCCCATGTCGGCACCGTAGATTCGCAAAAAGATGTCTGGGCAGGAATCACAGAGGAACAGAGAAAAGAATTGGAAGCGGAATTGATGGAAAAGCTCAATCAGGTCTATATGGGTGCTTGCAGCATTGAAGAAGAACAAGGTTGTTAGCGAAAAGATTGTTTAGATCCATTGGTTGGAAATTTTAGTTAGGCATAGACGAATTCTTGTATAAATCTTGCAAAATTTTTAAAAAATCTTATTTCATCGACAAAAAAACTGAATTTTCTCATTTTATCAATGGTAAAGTACTAGTTGTAAACCACGATTTGATCTCCATTTTTTACAGGGTTGAACAATTTTGAATTTGTGGTAAAATAATTGATAGCAGCTATCAATTTTGTGAATGAGGTGAAAATATGAATTATAAGCATTCAAGACAAAGACAGGCTGTTCTTGACGCAGTATTGGCAGCAGACAGGCATGTAAGTGCCGATGAAGTATTTGCGATATTGAAAAAGAAGAATTCGGGAATCGGTATTGCAACAGTTTACCGAAATCTGAATTTGTTGACCGATTGGGGAGCTCTTTCCCGCATAAAAGATCCGGAAAAAGGATTTATCTACGAAAATGCGGCAAACAAGCACTATCACTTCCATTGTACGGAATGCAACAAGATCATGGATGTTCCTGTTGAATATGCAGAGGAATTGGATCAGTTGATTGCTGAAAAAATGGGAGTTGCAGTAAGCGGGCATACCATGGTTTTTGAGGGTATCTGCACAAAATGTCGAGAAAAAGAAAAGGTAGAAGCTTAAGCATACGATCAGGTCATGATTTGTATGCTTTTATTATGGAAAAAGGCAAGACAAAAGAGTTAAAATGATGTATCATATAAGCAGTGAGGACGTTTTTATGGGATTGTTTGGACTAAAAAGAAAAGAAGAAAATTTTGTTTCGCCGATGGAAGGAAAATGTTTGGCATTAGAAACGATTCAAGATCCGATTTTTGCGAAGAAGGCAATGGGAGACGGTTTTGCGATCGACTGCATCAGCGGATCAGTTGTAGCTCCTTTTGACGGAACTGTAACGGTGATTTCCGCAAGAGGTCATGCGGTTGGATTGGAAAGAGAAGACGGAGTCAAAGTATTGATTCATATCGGAATCGATACATTAAATTGTCCGAGCGGTTGTTTTAAGGTAAGAGTTCTCAATGGACAAAAGGTACAAAAAGGGACAACGCTTGTTGATGTGGATGTGGATACGATTAGAAAATTACAAGGGAATGTGATCTCACCGGTTATCTTTGTCAATGGTGAAAAAGTAAAACTGTTAAAGGAAGGAAAAGATGTCCGCATTCAAGAAGAAAAAATAATTACAATAGAGAAAAATAAATAATTAAAAGAGGAAAAGATCATGAATTTACAGGAAATTAAAAAGAAAACAGAAGCTTCAGGGCAGACCCATCTTTTGAAATATGTCGATGAGTTGAACGAAAAGGAAAGGAAACAGTTGTTGGCTCAGATTGAAGAAGCGGATTTCAGCTTGCTGGAGAAATTGCATGAATCTCAGTCTGAAAAGAAAGAGCGATTCATTCAACCTTTGGATGCATTGGAAGTCGATGAGATCAATAAGAATCGCAAAGAATATGAAGAAATCGGACTTGAACAGATCCGTTTAGGGAAAGTCGGCGCTGTTCTTCTTGCCGGAGGGCAGGGGACGAGATTAGGTTTTGATAAACCGAAAGGAATGTTCAATGTCGGAGTGAATAGAGATCTATACATCTTTGAATGCCTTATCAACAATCTTTTGGATGTAACAAACAAGGCAAATGCCTATGTTCCGTTTTATATTATGTGTTCTGAAAAAAATTACGAAGATACTGTCGGTTTTTTTGAAGAACATGATTATTTCCGTTATCCAAAAGAGTATGTATCTTTTTTTAAGCAGGAAATGGTTCCTGCTGTGGATTTCAGCGGCAAGATCTATTTGGAAAGCAAATCTTCTTTAAGTCTCTCGCCAAACGGCAATGGTGGATGGTTTTCCAGTATGGCTAAAGCTGGCTTGCTGGAAGAGTTGAAAGAAAGAAAAATTGAATGGCTGAATGTCTTCTCAGTAGATAATGTACTGCAAAGGATTGCCGATCCGGTATTCATCGGAGCTACGATCAAACAGGGATGTGTCAGCGGCGGAAAAGTTGTCCGTAAAGCAGAACCACACGAAAAGATCGGCGTACTTTGTCTGGAAGATGGAAGACCTCAGATCGTTGAATATTATGAGATGACTCAGGATATGATTTCACTTCGCAATGCAAAAAACGAGCTGGCGTATAATTTCGGTGTAACTTTGAATTACATTTTTAAAGAGGAAAAGCTAGAAGAAATCTTAAATGCCAATATGCCGATTCATGTCGTAGAGAAAAAGATTCCTTATTTAAATGAGAATGGGGAAACAGTTACTCCGGATAAACCAAATGGTTATAAATTTGAAACATTGGCATTGGATATGGTACATTTAATGGATAATTGTCTTCCGTTTGAATGTATTCGGGAACATGAATTTGCTCCGATCAAAAATGCAACCGGTGTTGACAGCGTTGAAACTGCAAGAGAACTGTTAAAACTGAATCATGTAGAATTATAGTGATAAAATAACAATAATAAGTCCACGATAAATCGTGGATTTTTTAATGAAAGGTTGTGATTTTCATTGAAAATTAAAAAAATTAATATTTACTTAACAAATTGCTCAGTCGTACGACTATATCATTGTTCAAATTTACAATAAATGTTAAAATGGCGTCGGTTAAGAATAGGGAGGATAAAATATGAAAAAGTTAATTCTTACAATTACACTATGTGTTGCCATGTTGGCAAGCGCAAGCCAGAATGTGAAGGCAAACTCAGCACTTGGATGCAATGTTAATGAGGAAGGTGTTGAAATTTGCTGCTATCTTGATGATGAAGGAAATACAGTATGTGAGAGGCCTGGAGATGGGCTTTATGGAAGATGTGATCCTGAAAAAAATGATGGCTGTGGAGTTAAGTAAAATACGATGAATCAACCGTTTGCGGAAAGAGATGAACTGTCAACTCTAGGAAGAGTTTTAAAAAAAGAACGTGAATCTGGATGCTATACAGGTCAGGAAGTTGCTCAAATAATTGGGCTAAGTAAGCAGATGATTTCAGATATTGAAAGAGGAAGTAAAAATGTATCTTTTGAAAAGATAAAACTTTATGCAGACTTCTTTGATATTAGATGTAAAAGTGAAAGAAATTTTAAAAATAGTTTTTGGGATTGTATTAATTTTTTAGTTTATGCCGATTATGATTCATTTGTTGATAAAACAAAGAATCTTTTAAAGGCTAAAATGAGTCAAGCATATACACCGGATGCACCATTATATTATTTATTAGAAATGATTTACTGTTTTATTGTAGATGATTATAATGGAGTGAAAAATGATATAAAGATCATAAATGGATACTTTGTTGATTTGTATAGTCCTGAAGAATATTTTATCTATTTACTTTATCGAGGAAATTACTACTGCGAACAACTAAATTGGCAAGATGCACTAAAAATATACAACCAGGCAATATCAAAATTCTCAAATATTTGTGATGATTTAAAAGGAATGCTATATTATGGTTTAGGGTTTGTTTATTGGAAGATGGGCAATCCAATTAATTCGTTGATCAGTCATCAAAAAGCTAAACAGTTATTTGACTCTACAAATAATTATATTAGAGCATTATATACCTGTTGTCATATTGGCATGAATTTAATGCATTTATATCGATTTGATGATGCAGAAGAGTACTACAATGAAGTATTTAAAACTGCTCAATTATTACATATTAATAAAGTAATTAACGCGGTAAGATTTAATATGGCAGAAAACTATTTCTATAAGGGAGATTATGAAAAAGCTGTTGCAGTTTCTCAAGAATGTATTGATGAAGGATTATATTTGATGCAAATGAATGATATTCAAATGTGGTCGTATTATAAGCTTGGTGATTTGCAAAAATGCAGTCGCGCTTTGGAACAGTTAAAGAAAGCTCATGATGGATTAGATGAATATTATCGTTTAATGATCGGAACAATGCAGGCAATTTTAGAACGAAATGAAACAAAAATTGTTCAATATTTGAAATTATTATACGTTCATACTGAGGAAGACAATATATTTATTGTTCAGGATTTTATTCTGGATCTGTTAATTGAGAATCTATCCAAGCAGAAAAGATTTCGTGAGGCCATGGATTATAGTAGAATTCAGATGAATCTTTTAAAGAGAAAGATGAGTGAGCCAAGAAAGAACTAAAGGGTTGAAGGAAAACTTCAGCCTTTTTCTTTTCTCGGGAAATAAGAATTTTAAAATTTTTCGTATTTCGGGAATATATAGGAAAAATTTGGGAGAATAGGAATTTGTACGAATAAATATATTAGGAGGAAAAAGACAGTGGGTAAATTTAATAAAAATATTCTTGCGAAATCCTATATTGGTAGAAATGATGTTTTTGTAGATTTAGTCAATCTTTCTTTATTTGATGGAGAACGATTTCTTTCTTCATGTGATATTCAGGAATTGGATCCGATTTTTCAGAATAATCAAAGAGATATTCTGAAGAAGTGCCGATTGAAATCGGGAGAAGTTATTCTTGTCGGAATAGAAATTCAATCATTTATTGATCCAACCATGCCAGTAAGAATTATGGAATATGATGCATTGACCTATAAGAAATTATTGAAGCGCATGAAGGGGAATCATGAACGAAATAAGTTGAAAAAAGGTGAGTTTTTAAGTGGTATCAAATTTACAGATCGGATTCATCGAGTGATTACTCTGGTTTTGAATTTGAGCGGAAAAAGATGGTTAGGAGCGAAAAGTATCACAGAGATGCTGGATTATTCTAATTGGGTAAGCGAATATAAGATCCGGATCTTGGATCCTTATTTGATTGGTGAAAAAATTTTGAATAAATGTTCGAGTGGAGTTGAAAAATTACTGCGGGTTTTGAAGTATTCCCAACATGAGATTGATATGTTAGAATGTTTAAAAAGAGAAGAGTATCGTGAGTTGGATGAAGAGTGTTTCATGATGATTAAAGCTTATACAAGATTGCCTGTTAAAATCAAAGAAAAGGAGGATGTATTGGATATGTGTAAAGCAGTAGAAGACATGATAAAGCATTCTGTAGAAAAAGGGAAATTAATTGGTTTGAAATGTGGACAGGAGAAAGAAAGATCTTTAATTGTTAAGAGAATGATTGATTATGGATTATTAACGACTGAAGTAATAGCCCTTTTGTCTGGATTATCAGTTAATGATGTCGAAGAAATGAAAGCAGAATATTGAAAATAAAAAACTCACTTTTATTGGTTGAAAGTGAGTTTTTGTTAGAATTGATATTTGATAGGAGAAGAGATTATGATATAGAGAAACCGCCAAGCTCATAATTCCAAATATGATTTTTTAGTTTTGCTTTGCTTTCGGAAAAGAAGATAGCACCAAGCCCACTTCTGTATTTTGCACAGGTAAATTTTAGCTCTTTTGAATTGAAATCATCGCACTTAAAGGTGAATAAAATTCCTTCAGGAATCAGCATCTCTTCGGCTAAGCCTTGTTCAATCAACTCCTCCATGGTTGCTTGTTGGACGGTAAATTTAAACTTGGACTCAACCAAATAGCACAAGGCATTTTTTTGAGATTCATTGAGAAAATCAAATTCAGTGAGATTCAATGCGATAAAATTGATTTCAGAGTTGAGTCCCGGATCAATTTCGTAAATTTCACAGATAACATTGAATATCATTTCAATTCGGTTATCGCCGATTTCTTTTAATTCAATATCCGGATCAGTTAAAGTGACAGGATAAGTTTCTTGAATTTCTTCATAATTGACTTTTACGATGTTGCCGATCGAAAATGAATGATCAGAATCATTCAAGGATACGGTCGCTAAAGTTTGTTCATAGGAAATAAGCAAAGAGTTTTCTGAAACAGAGATGACTTCTCCTTCTACCGATTCTTTTTTATTTTCTGATTCTGAATCGTTTGAGGAAGATATGGAAGAATTACATCCAGATAAGAAAAGAACGACAACTAATAAGATCTTGATAAGCATAAAGATTCCTCCTTGAAGATTAACTTATCAAAATAAAAAAGGCAAAGCAACAAAATCAAGGTGAGTTACATAAACTCTTTTGTATCTTGCACTGAATGTCCAAAAGAGTAAATCTTGGATTCGGGTGTTTCTGCTGAAGAAGTTACTTTGGCTTCCTTTTTATTTTTAGAAACTAAATAAGAGATAAATGAGAATATAGATCCAACAAGAAGGATCCTAATAGATAAGTGTGGAAGGTATATATGGAAGACGACCGGAAACGGTAAATAATAAGATAGAAATCCGCTCTTTCTGTGGAAGAAAGATTGGAATAATATAGAAAAATAGAATACACAGTAAAAATGTAGGGAAGGATCTTCACTTCTCTTGATAGTTTCATAATCTACCCTCATTTGACTTAACGTTTTCATAAACATGAAAAGGAAAGTTGTCAATTTTTGAAATGAGTGTTAAAATGAAATTAGAAAGAAAAAAGAGGCAAAATAATGGAAAATAAGGAAATTTTAAAACACATTGATCACACTTTGCTTAAGGCTTTTGCGACATGGGAGCAGATTCAGGCTTTGTGTGATGAAGCAGTGAAATATCAGACGGCATCCGTCTGTGTTCCGCCAAACTATATCAAGAGGATCCGTGAGGCTTATCCAACTTTGAATATCTGTACGGTTGTTGGATTTCCGCTTGGTTATTCTGTGACGGAGGCAAAAGTTGCAGAAGTGAAAAAGGCATTGGAAGACGGAGTGAATGAAGTTGATATGGTCGTCAATATCAGTGATGTCAAAAATGGAAATTATGATGCTGTTGAAAAAGAAATCGCCGTCTTGAAAGAAACTGTCGGAGATAAGATTCTAAAAGTCATCATTGAAACATGCTACTTAACTGAAGAAGAAAAGATTGCGATGTGTAAGGCAGTCACCAATGCAAAAGCAGACTACATCAAGACTTCGACAGGATTTGGAACAGGCGGTGCTACGATTGAAGATATTGAATTATTTAAAAAGCACATCGGCCCAAATGTGAAGATGAAAGCTGCCGGTGGTGTTAAAACAGTGGATGATCTTGAAATGTTCATCAATGCCGGCTGTGATCGAATCGGGACATCCGGTGCTGTGAAGATTTTGGCGGGAAGAGATACAAACGGAGAATACTAGCACTTATCAAAGAGGGAAGATGAATCGTCATCTTCCTTTTTGAATTAAAGACAGTATCATAATGGGAAAAGTTTGTTTGATGATTTTATAAGATTTACCTTACTTTATAAAAGTGTTATAATGAAGGCAATTCTTTAAAGGAGAATTTTATGAAGATAGTTATTATCGGTGATGGTAAAGTTGGATCTGCCTTGGTTGAGCAGCTTTCAAAAGAAGGCCATGATATTGTAGTAATAGACAATAAGGGAGAAGTTTTGGAGAACCTTGGGAATATGCATGATGTCATGTGTATTGAGGGAGACGGAATCAGTTATAAGACACAAAAGGAAGCAGGAGTAGATGAATGTGATCTTTTGATTGCGGCAACTTCACGGGATGAGGTTAATATGCTCTGTTGTATGATTGCGAAAAAAGTCGGGGCTAAGCATACGATTGCCCGGGTAAGAAATCCGGAATACGCGGATCAGATGGTTTATATGAAAGATGAACTTGGATTGAGCATGACGATCAACCCGGAACGTGCTGCGGCAAGAGAGATTTCAAGGATCTTGCGAATTCCGAGTGCTTTAAAAGTGGAGAGCTTTGCGAAAGGCAGAGTTGAATTGGTTGAAATCAAATTGAAAGAGGATAGTCTGATCGTCAATGAACCATTGTCTTCTCTTTATAAGAAAGTAAAAGTCAAAGTTTTGATCTGTACAGTTCAGAGAGGAGAAGAAGTCTTTATTCCGGATGGCAATTTTGTGCTCCAAGCAAATGATAAAATTACAGTAACGGCAAGTCCGTATAATATTGAAAAATTCTTTAAAGAAATCGGCTTGAGTGCTCCCCGTGTACGTTCGGTCATGATTGCCGGTGGAAGCCGAATTACTTATTATTTAACAAAGCAGCTGATTGAGATGGGAATTCAGGTTAAAATTATTGAAATCAACGAAGAAAGATGCTACACATTAAAAGACATGCTTCCATCTGCCATTATCATTAAGGGAGACTGTACGGATCAGAATCTTCTTTTGTCAGAAGGATTTGAGAAGACAGATGCATTTGTGGCATTGACAAATATGGATGAAGAAAATGTGGTCTTATCGATGTATGCAGACAGCATGAATATCTCGAAAGTCATCACCAAAGTGAACCGCATCGGATATATTGACATGATTGAAAAGACCATGAGCAACAATACGGTGATCTCACCGAAGAACATTACGGCTAATTCTATTATTCAATATGTGCGGGCTATGCAGAATGGATTAGGAAGTAATATTGAAACTCTGTATAAGATCGTTGACGGCAAAGCAGAAGCTTTGGAATTTTATGTCCGTCAAAAATCAAAAAACATCGGAGTTCCATTGAAAGATCTTAAATTGAAAAAAGGAATCCTTGTGACCAGCATCTTGAGAAATAGTACCCTGATCATTCCGGGAGGAAATGATACGATTGAATTGAAGGACAGCGTGATCGTGGTAACATCCAATCCGAACTGCAAAGATCTGGAAGATATTTTTGAATAGAGGAATCAGATATGAATCGTAAAATAATTTTTTCTATTTTAGGTAAGATTTTGATTTTGGAAGCGATTTTAATGATTCCATCTCTGGTTGTATCCTTTCTATACAAGGAAAGCTGTGCGGAAGCTTTTGCGATATCCGGAATTATTACGGGAATCGCAGGATTGCTGTTTAAGTCGTTTAAACCGGAAAATACCCGCATGACACCAAAAGACGGCTTTGTTGTAGTAGGCCTGGCTTGGGTACTGCTATCTGTATTTGGAGCCTTGCCATTTGTTATTAGTGGTTCGATTCCTTCGTTTGTGGATGCATTTTTTGAAACTACATCCGGATTTACTACAACCGGAGCTTCTATTTTAACAGAAGTCGAATCCTTAGATCATGGAATTTTATTTTGGAGAAGCTTTACCCACTGGGTAGGAGGAATGGGAATCTTGGTTTTCCTATTAGCCGTCGTTTCACAATCCAATGACTATTCCATGCATATGCTTAGAGCTGAATCACCGGGACCTTCTGTCGGAAAGATCGTTCCGAAACTGAAAAATACGGCAAAGATCCTTTATCAAATGTACTTTGCATTGACGATTGTGATGACTGTTTGTCTTATGTTTGCCGGGATGCCACTGTTTGATTCTATTTGTAATGCCATGGCGACTGCAGGAACCGGAGGATTTGCCATCCGTAATACAAGTATCGCCGCTTATAACAGTGCCTCAATTGAGATGATTATTACGATCTTTATGATTATATTCGGTGTGAATTTCAATATTTATTATTTTATCGTCGTTAGAAAGTTTAAGGAGATTTTACATAATGAAGAATTGAAAGTCTATTTCGGAATCATTTTAGTTTCGATTGCCCTGATTACATTGAATATTTTAGGCATTTATTCCAATATTTGGGAAGCGCTTCGTTATTCGAGTTTTTCCGTTGCAACAGTTATTTCAACGACCGGATTTGGTACTGCTGATTTCAATCTGTGGCCGACACTTTCTAAGATGATCTTATGTCTGCTGATGATCATCGGTGCTTGCGCAGGAAGTACTGCCGGTGGATTAAAAGTCTCACGCTTTATGATTTTGATCAAGTCGATAAGACGAGAGATCATCAAAATTGCCAATCCAAGAGAGATTACTCGTATTCGAATTGATGGAAAGAGTGTGGAGGATAGTTTGAGTGGCGGAGTCAATATTTACTTCACGATTTACATCATGATCATGTTGTGCTCCATTGCTTTGATTTCCATTGACGGATTTGATTTTGAAACAACAGTTACATCGGTGTTGTCCTGTTTCAATAATATCGGGCCGGGTCTTGGATTAGTCGGGCCGACAGGAAATTTCTCGATATTCAGCGATTTTTCTAAAATGATCTTAAGTGCAGATATGTTGCTTGGAAGGTTGGAAATCTTTCCGCTTCTTTTGTTGATGACACCAAGCGTATGGATCAAAAAATAGATTGTTAGAGGTATAAGATGGAAAATATTCAGATTTATTTTGAAAATCAATTCAAGATGCTCAGTGAAAACAGCGGGGCCATTGTTTGGAATACGCTATGCATTATTTTTATTGTGATAGCCGGGAAAGCAATTTTATCTCTGATCAGCAGGATGACCAGTTATAATATGAAAAAAGCGGAAGAAAAACCGGAAATGCAGAAAAAGCGCATCAAGACGCTGATGACTCTGCTTCGCAGTGTGGCGAGATATGCGGTTTATTTCATTTGTGCGATGCTCATTCTATCGGTTTTGGGATTTGGAACAACGCTTCATAATCTTTTAGTGACGGCAGGAATTGGGTCAGTAGCGCTCGGATTTGGAGCACAAAGTCTGGTAAAAGATGTTGTGACCGGCTTTTTCTTAATGTTTGAAAATCAATTCTCAGTAGGAGATTTTGTTAAGATCGGAGATGTGGAAGGAACGGTCAGCGCTACAGCAATGCGTGTCACCTATTTGAAAACAGCAGCAGGACAACAGATCATTATCCCAAACGGCAAAATCGAAACAGTGATCAACTATTCCCGCGCTGATTCTTTGGCGAAAGTGCAGATTCCGCTAAGCTATGAAGGCGATTTGAAAAAGGCGATGGATGTATGCTTGAAAGCGGCTGAAAAATGCGCAAAGGAACATTCTGATCTTGTTTTGGAACAACCGAAAATGCTGGGGATCACAGCCTTTGAGGATTCCAGTATTGCTGTTACGTTGATATGCAAAGTCAAGACTTTGAAACACTGGGAAATGGAAAGAGCGCTTCGCTTAAGCATTAAAGAGGCATTAGATGCCAACCAGATCGAAATTCCGTTTAATCAGTTGGATGTTACGATCAAGACAAAGGAAAATCAAAACGAAACAGCAGAGTAATCTGCTGTTTTTAAGTTCATTCGATTCCCGAAGACTCTGTCTTGAATTTATCTGGATTTTATTGTATAGTCATCTTATAAGAACATATAGAAATTGTTGGGGAGGAAAAATGGGAAGAGCGACAGAAGTAATTAAATATGAAGGAGATAGTCATGCATTTTCTTGGAAACATCCACATGAAGATTTCGACTCTTTTACTCAACTTGTGGTACAGGAAAATCAAGAGGCCATCTTTTTTATGAATGGTCAGGCATTAGATTTGTTTGGCCCTGGAAGGTATACACTTGAAACACAGAATATCCCGAAAATAACAGATTTTTTCAATCGAAAAAAGGAAAATAAAACGGCTTTTCACTGCGCTGTCTATTTTATCAACAAGAATGAGTTGATGCCGATTAAATGGGGAACAGATAGCCGGGTGGAATACTTGGAACCTACCTATCATTTTCTTTTATCTATCGGTGCTTCCGGAGAAATGTCTTTGCGAATCGAAGACAGCCGAAAGTTTCTGATTAAAGTGGCCGGCTCAGATCCGGAAGTGGATCGGCAGGAAGTTCAGCAGTTTTTTAGAGCTGTATTGATGACAAAAATAAAAACTTATCTTGCCCATGTTATGAGTCAGAAAGAATTCACGATTTTCAGTATTGATGAGAATCTGTCTTTATTGTCAGAGAATCTGAAGAATCTTCTCAGCGCAGATTTCGAAGAATATGGAGTTGTTCTGGAACGCTTTTTTATTACAACGATCGTTAAGCCGGAAGATGAAGAATACGAAAAGTACAAGCAGATGTATTTTCAAAAAGAATCAAATACAATGAAAGAGGAAATCTATTGTGAGAACTGCGGCATGAAGAATCATGCGGATTCTTCATTTTGCGAGCAATGTGGAAATCCTCTTTATGATGAGCAGAAAGTTTGTTCAAATTGCGGGTATGTTTTTACAAGATCAGGGAATTTCTGCCCGAAATGTGGAAAGAAAAGAGGATAAGCAGGATGGAGAAAGAATTTAAAGAGTTTCAAATCTGTTCTCTTGCCGCGCTTGTTTTTTATAATATTTTTGCGATCCGGTCCGGTTTTTCTATGCAGGATGCATCCAATAAAGTGGTGATCGGAACCTTTATTTTAGTTAATTTAAGTTTGATCATGCAGAGTATTCTCATATTTTCCGCCTATCGGGCCGGGAAGTTGTCGCATGTTTTTTATCATTTCCCTTTAATTAAGATCGGACTATGGGGACTGGCAGGAATCGTTTTCATGATCGTTGTCATTCTGTTTGTGCCGAATTTCCCGAATTGGATCGGTGCTATTGGGTGCATGATGATAGCATGTATAACGGTCTTTGCTTCAATTAAAGCGAAAAAAACAGCAGATTATCTTGAATCGATTGATGATAGGATCCTCAATCAAACGGATTTTATCCGTTCGATGACGACTGTATCAAAACAGCTGATTCAAAAGACAGATTCAAAAGAAATAAGAAAAGAGTGTCAGAAAGTATACGAACTCTTCCGATATGCCGATCCGATGAGCACAGAGGATCTGATTGAACTGGAAGGAGAGATTCAAGTATTGTTTTCAAGATTAATAGAAGCTGTTAAAAAGTCAGAATTGGAACAGGTTCAAATGATTTCAAATGAAATACAGCAAAAGATTCAGGAAAGAAACAGCAAATTGTTACGAAGAAAATAATCGGATCTTCTTAATTTTAATATAGAATAAATAATTAATAGACAGCATAGACTATTGATATTATGTCGGTATACCGTTATAATTTTAAGGCGAGGAAATAACGATGACAATTAATGAATTGATGGAGAAAAAAAAGATCACCAAATATCGATTATCCAAGGAGAGTGGAATTGCGTATACAACGATCAACGATATTTGTAATGGAAAAGTACATTTGAATAAATGTACCGGAGAAACGATTTATCGTATTTCTAAAACTCTTGGTATTTCCATGGAACAACTTATCGAATCCTATTTATATGATCGAGTGGATTTTGAACTTTTTAAAAGCAATGTCTGTCATAGACTGAAAGCATTGGGAGATATTGATTTTATAATTGAGTTACTGAGCAAAAATAAAATACTTGAATATTACAATAAAAAGTATTTTCCTGAATGTTTTTATCTTCTTGCTATGCTTGATTATTTGAGCAGAGAAAACGATATTCCATTATGCACAGATTATGAATATATCCGGAATGCAAAACTAAAAGATTATCTTTTTCCAAAGAGTGTCTTGGTGATGTCACATGTGATGAATGATGATGACATAAAGAAAAAAGCCATATCTGAAGCAATTCCAGAGTTCTTGCGTTTTAATATTATTGAAAGCGAGGTAAGAAATGTCGCATAGAAAGTTTACTAAAGAGAATTTAGAGTTAATACTTAAAGATTTGGCTAAAGAATTTAGAAAACGCAATGGAAAGATCATGCCAGCCGAAATTATTTTGGTTGGTGGTGCTGCAATTTTGACAAACTATGGTTTTAGAGATATGACTACCGATATCGATGCAATTATCTATGCTTCTTCTGCAATGAAAGAAGCCATTAATGTTGTAGGAGAAAAATTTGATTTGCCAAAAGAATGGATCAATACAGATTTTATAAATACAAGTTCCTATTCGATGAAATTAGATGAGTTTTCCACATATTATAAAACATTTTCAAATGTGCTTTCAATTAGAACAGTTACCGGAGAATATTTAATTGCCATGAAATTAAAGGCGGGAAGAATATATAAAAACGATTTATCAGATATTGTTGGAATACTTGCAGAACATGAAAAAAGAAATATGCCGATTACATTTGAAATGATCGATACAGCAGTACAAAACCTTTATGGGGGATGGGATGATTTTTCGGCAGATTCAAGAATATTTATTGAGAAAGCATTTATCAATAAGAATTTTATAGAGATTTATGAATCTGTCCGATCTTCGGAAATTGAAACTCAAAATGTTTTAATTGAATTTGATAAAAAATATCCTGATGTTATAAAAGAATCAAATGTTCAAAATATTTTATCAACACTAAAGGATAAGAAATAAATGTAATTAGAATGGAAAGGGAGAAATAGAAATGGTTGAGTTGAAGTGTAAGATTTGTGGGGGAAAGTTGGAATTTAAAGAGGGAGATGTGGTTGGAGTCTGTGATAGCTGCGGCATTAAGCAGGCACTTCCTAAGATGGGGAATGATAGAAAAATAAACTTATTTGATCGTGCAGATCATTTTCTTCGACTTCATGAATATGATCGCGCTATGAATCTATATGAGCAGATCTTATTGGAAGATTCAAAAGAGGCTTTGGCTTATTGGTCACTTGTTTTGTGTCGATATGGAGTCGAATATGTTGAAGATCCGCAAACTAAGAGAAGGATACCGACGATCCATCGCTTGCAAGTACAATCTTTACTGGAAGATGATGATTATAAGAAAGCGATTGAATACGCAGATGAAGATTCAAAAGTGCTTTATGAAGAATCAGGAAATGAAATCGAAAATATCCGCAAACAGATCTTGGTACTTTCTCAAAAAGAATCTCCGTATGATGTATTTATCTGTTATAAAGAAAGTGATAAGGAAGGCAATAGAACTAAAGATTCGGTCTTGGCCAATGAATTGTATTATGAACTGAAAGATGAAGGATTTAAAGTCTTTTTCTCACGAATTACATTAGAAAATAAATTGGGTGAGAATTACGAATCATGCATATTCTCTGCTTTACACAGTGCTAAAGTCATGGTTGTAATCGGGACGAACGTAGAACATTTGAATTCGGTATGGGTCAAGAATGAATGGAGCCGCTATCTGGAATTGATCAAGCGAGGAGAAAAGAAGACACTGATTCCGGCTTATCGGGACATGGATCCTTATGATCTTCCGGAAGAATTCTCGCATTTGCAGGCTCAGGATATGTCAAAATTGGGCTTTATGCAGGATCTGATTCGAGGAATTAAAAAGATCTGTGCAAAAGATGAGAAAAAAGAAATCAAAACTGAAATTAAAGTAAATCATGATTCAGGAGAGAGTAAGGATCTTACTGAGGAAGCGAAAGTGGAAAATTTACTTAAACGAATTGAAATCTTTTTAAATTTTGAAGAATGGGATGAAGCGAATGAGTATTGTGAAAAAGCATTAGATCAAGATCCGCAAAATCCACTCATTTATTTGTATAAAATCATGGCCAATGTCCATGTCAATAAAAAAGAGGAATTGGTCAACTCAAAAATCGATTTCAGTACGAAAACCAGTTATAAGAAGTTGATGTTGTATGCTGATCCAAAATTGGCAAATGAAATTCAAGGATATGTAGATCAGGCACAAGAGATGCGCAATGAGAAAATCTATGCCGAAGCTGTTAAAGCGATGGAAACAGCCGTTTCAAAATATGATTATGAAGAATTAGAGAAGACATTTAATTCTATTGTGGATTATAAGGATTCTAAAAAACTTGCAGAAGAATGTAAACTGAAAGCAATTAGACGTGATTCTGAAAGTTCAGGAGCTGGTTGGGTCGTTTTCGTCGTATCGTTTTTTATCCTAATATTCATTATTCCATTTTTGATTGTTGCATGTTCTATATAAGAAAAGATCAAGAAATTGATCTTTTTTCTATATTTTGATTGACAGAATCAGAAAGCTTTCATATACTATATATGAACAGTTGTTCATATGTTTGATGTTGGAGGCGCTATGAAACAAGTGAAAATGGGAATCGAGGGCTTGGATTGTGCTAATTGTGCAGCCAAGCTTGAAAGAGAGATTACAAAAATTGAAGGACTGAAAAACGTATCAATTAATTTTATGCAGGAGAAACTGTTGTTTGAGTGTGAGGAAGAACAGTTGGATAACATGATTCATGAAATTGAAGAAGTGATTGAAAGAGTGGAGCCGGAGGCGAGTTTAGTCAAAGGGTCGCATCACAACGAAAAAGAACATCACCATGATTATGAGCATAGTCACAGCTGTGGCTGCGGACATGAACACCATCATCATGAATATGAGTGTGGAGAGGATCATCATTCTCATTGTGACCATGAATGCAATTGCCAAGAAGATCACGAGTCTTCAGATAAAAAGATCCAAATGAAAATAAGCGGGCTGGATTGTGCTAATTGCGCAGCTAAGCTTGAAAGAGAGATTGCAAAAATTGAAGGATTGAAAAACGTATCGATCAATTTTATGCAGGAAAAATTGTTGTTTGAATGTGAAGAAGAACGGTTGGATGAAATGATTCACGAAATTGAAGAAGTGATTGAAAGGGTGGAACCAGAAGCAAGTTTAGAGAAAAATCAAGCACATCATAGCCATCATCACGAACATGATTCACATTGTGAATGTCATCATGAACATCACCATAACCACGATCATCACGAGCACCATCATGATCACAAATGTGGATGTGGACACGATCATGGTGAGCATCATTATGATGAACAGGTTGAAGATCATCGAGTTCCTGTCGGAAAGATTCAGATGCTTGTGAAAGGTTTGGATTGTGCCAATTGTGCAGCTCAGCTAGAGAGAGAAATTGCAAAAATCGATCATTTGAAAAATGTTCAGCTGATATTTATGAATGAAACATTGTCTTTTGATGTTGAACAAAAATATTATGATGAGGCAATTTCGAATATCAGAAAAACGATCCAGCGGGTAGAGCCTGATTGTACCTTGGAAGAAAAAAAATCATCCGGACAAAATAAAAAAGAAACAAAAAATCATCGTTCTGATATATTGAAGATCGTAGGGTCTATTTTATTTTTAGTGGGTGCACAGTTTCTAAAATCACCGATCAATTTGATCTGTTATTTGGTTTCTTATCTTTTGGTTGGATATCCGGTATTGAAAACCGCGATTAGAAATATGGGAAAAGGACAGTGGATGGATGAAAATTTCCTGATGGCTTTGGCTACAGTCGGAGCGATCGGAACAGGTGAATTTGCGGAAGGTGTCTTCGTTATGTTGCTTTATCAGATCGGAGAGCTTCTTCAAGCTATTGCGGTAGAGAATTCCCGCCGCTCTATTTCTGAGTTGATGAATATTCGAGCGGATGAAGCCAATGTTAAGCTTGGCGATCGAATTGAGAAAATGGCAGTTGAAGAAGTAAATGTGGGCGATATCATCGTTATTAGACCGGGTGAAAAAGTGCCGTTGGATGGGGTTGTACTAAATGGAGCTTCCAGCTTGAATACGGCTGCTTTGACAGGGGAAAGTTTGCCAAGAGATGTCAGCGTGAATGATGAGGTCATCAGCGGATGTGTCAATATGCAGGGACTCCTTGAAGTACGGGTTACGAAAACCTCCGATGAATCAACAGTTTCCAAGATTTTGGATCTTGTAGAAAATTCATCCAATCGTAAAGCCCATGCTGAAAATTTCATTACTACTTTTGCAAGAGTCTATACGCCATCTGTCGTTGCATTGGCTTGTATCATTGCCTTTATCTGTCCGCTGATCATTCCTTCGGCAGATTTCTGGGAATATTTCCATCGTGGATTGATCTTCTTGGTTGTATCTTGTCCGTGTGCGTTGGTTATTTCAGTACCGCTAACTTATTTTGCCGGCATCGGTGGACTTTCCAAAAAGGGAATTCTTGTAAAGGGAAGCAACTATTTAGATGCATTAAATGCGGTGGATACCGTTGTATTTGATAAAACAGGTACGATTACAAAAGGAGAATTCTTTGTCTCTGAAGTCAAATCGGAAATCGAGGAAGAACGATTGATTGAATACTGTGCTTATGCTGAATCGAATTCTACCCATCCGATTTCCAAAGCGATCGTCAAAGCATATGGAAAAACGATTGATTCAACTAAAATCGAAAGTGTCAATGAATTAGCCGGACATGGAGTTGAAGCGCAATTTGATCATCATGTGATTCTGGCCGGGAATTCAAAGTTAATGAGAAAGAACGGCATTGAATTTGAAGAAACCGCAACTCAAGGAACGGCTGTTTATGTGGCAATCGATGGAAAATACAGTGGTGTGATCATCATCAATGATCAAATCAAGCCGACAGCAAAACAGGCTATCCGTGATCTGAAAACAATTGGAATCAAGAAGACCGTAATTTTAAGCGGTGACAATAATAAGAGTGTTTCGGCAGTTGCACAAGAATGCGGAATCAATGAAGTTCACGGCGAACTGTTACCAACAGATAAAGTGGAAGCATTTGAAAAGCTGAATCAGCATGCAAACTGTGCTTATGTCGGAGATGGAATCAATGATGCACCGGTACTGGCATTGGCCAATGTCGGATTGGCAATGGGCGGACTTGGGAGTGATGCGGCAATCGAAGCAGCAGATGTAGTCATTATGAATGATGATCTGATGCTGATCAACGATGCCATCAAAGGAGCGAAGAAGACCCGCCGGATTGTAATGCAAAATATCATTTTCTCATTATTGGTAAAAGCATTTATCCTCGTATTAAGTGCGATCGGTCAGGCTAATATGGGATTGGCTATCTTTGCGGATGTCGGAGTTATGCTTCTGGCGGTATTCAACGCAATCCGTGCTTTAAAATAAGGATGATCAAAGGAGTTTTCGAGACTCCTTTTTAATTGTATAAGAAAACCACATCATAGTGATGTGGTTGGAGAAAGCTTAAGCGATGAATCCTATTGTGTGCTAAACTATTCGTAGCCTGGCAGCTAGAAAAAGAAAGACACAATAGGAGGACATTAAATTGAGTGAACAAAATAATGCTACGAATAGTTTAGCACATACAAAATGGAATTGTAAATATCATGTCGTATTTGCACCAAAATATCGAAGGAAAGTATTCTTCAATGAAAAAAGGGCGGCAATAAGAGAAATCATCAAGACATTATGTACATGGAAAGGAGTCGAGATTATCGAAGGAGAGGTCTGTGCAGATCATGTACATTTATTGTTGGCGATACCACCCAAAATGAGTGTATCCGGATTCATGGGGTACTTAAAAGGGAAAAGCAGTTTGATGCTGTTTCAGCGATTTGGGAATATGAAATTTGCATATCGGAATCGAGAGTTTTGGTGTAAGGGATACTATGTGGACACAGTAGGGAAGAATACGAAAATAATCAAAGAGTATATAGCGAATCAGTTAAAAGCGGATAAGGAAGCAGATTAGATGTCCTTGTTCGATCCGAGAGACCCCTTCAGCAAAGGGTAGCCAGTAAAATACGCAAAGCTGACAGGCAAATAAAAGCGCACTTGTGTGCAGCTAAAAGAGATAGGGTTATACCCGAAACGGCAAAACCACCTGCTATGCAGGTGGATAATTATTTTTAAAAAGTAGTGGGGAGAATAAGTTGAAAAAGAGATAAACCGAGGTATAATAAGATTGAGGTGAAAATTATGAAATTATTGATCGAATATCCGAAGTGTACGACATGCAAAGCCGCAAGAAAAGTGCTGGAAGAAAACGGATATACATTTGAATCACGGAATATCAAAGAGGAGAGATTGAATAAAGAAGAGTTGAGGAAGTTGGTATCCTTAAGTGGATTGTCAATCAGAAAATTCTTCAATACCTCCGGATTGAAATATAAGGAATTGAATTTGAAAGAGAAACTTCCGGCTATGAATGAGGAAGAAATGCTGGAATTATTGGCAAGCGATGGGATGCTTGTAAAAAGACCGATCTTGGTGTATGGAGATCATGTCATCGTCGGGAAAAAAGAAAAGGAATATCTCGAATTGGAGAAATAATCGAATCTGAACTTCGAGATTGGAGCAGGGGATTATTTATTTTAAAAGAACGGCATGTTAAAGAGAAAAGTATGAGAAATTGTTTAAAAGCATAAAAAGTTGCAGGCACGCTTCTTTACAATTTTCTCTTTAACCGATATAATGTAGTAAATGTAATGATGGGAAGAGTAGCATTGTGCTTCTTTAAGAGAGTAGATGGCCGGTGAGAATCTATAGAAACAGAATGTGAACATGGTCCTTGAACAGTTGAGTCGATAGGTAGGCTTGACCGCGGGAAGGCGTTATCTGACACGAGGCATTCAATTGAATGTAAAGTAAGGTGGTACCACGCAAAAGCGTCCTTAGCAGGCGCTTTTTTGTTTTTAGGATTATCAAAAGTTCTATTTATTAAGGAGGAATGTAAATGAAAGGAAAGTATTATATTACAACGGCAATTGCCTATGCATCCGGAAAGCCGCATATCGGAAATACATATGAGATCGTACTTGCCGATGCGATTGCCCGCTATAAAAGAGATGCAGGCTATGATGTCTATTTCCAGACCGGAACAGATGAGCATGGTCAAAAAATCGAAGAGAAGGCGAAAGCTGCTAACCTTGAACCACAGGCATTTGTAGATAATGCGGCAGGACAGATCAAGGATATCTGGGATCTGATGAATACCTCATATGATCGTTTCATGAGAACGACAGATGCATATCATAAAAAGCAGGTTCAAAAGATGTTTAAGAAATTGTATGAGCAGGGCGATATTTACAAGGGAGAATATGAAGGGTGGTATTGCACTCCTTGTGAATCTTTCTATACCGAATCTCAGTTGGTTGACGGAAAATGTCCGGATTGCGGAAGGCCTGTTCAGAAAGCTAAAGAAGAAGCTTATTTCTTTAAGATGAGCAAATATGCAGACCGTTTATTGAAACATATCGAGGAACATCCGGATTTTATTCAGCCTGAATCGAGAAAGAATGAAATGATCAACAATTTCATCAAGCCGGGCTTGCAGGATCTGTGTGTATCCAGAACTTCTTTCAAATGGGGCGTTCCGGTTGACTTTGATGATCGTCATGTTGTCTATGTCTGGATCGATGCCTTATCCAACTATATCACCGGATTGGGGTTTGATATGGATGGAAATCACGGTGAACTTTATGAGAAATACTGGCCGGCTGATGTTCATTTGATTGGAAAGGATATCTTAAGATTCCATACGATTTACTGGCCGATCATGCTGATGGCACTGGATCTGCCACTTCCTAAGCAGGTTTTCGGTCATCCATGGCTGCTGGTCGGCGAAGGAAAGATGAGCAAATCCAAGGGAAATGTAATCTATGCCGATGATCTTGTGCGTCATTTTGGTGTGGATGCAGTTCGATATATCATGCTGCATGAAATGCCTTTTGCCCAAGATGGAACGGTCACTCATGAATTGATTATTGAACGCATCAATTCGGATTTGGCGAATATTCTTGGAAACTTAGTCAATCGTACGATCACGATGAGCCATAAGTATTTCGGCGGTTTAGTCGAAAACACCAATGAAAAAGAAGCGATTGATGAAGAACTGATTGAAATGTGTGCTTCTTTGCCTGCAAAAGTTGAAGAGAAGATGAATCAGTTGCGTGTGGCTGATGCCATCGATGATATCTTCACCCTTCTTAGAAGAAGCAATAAGTATATCGATGAAACGACCCCCTGGACACTTGGTAAAGATGAAAGCAAAAAAACTCGTCTGGCAACCGTTTTGTATAATCTGCTTGAATGCATCCGTACTTCGGCTGTCTTGTTGGAGCCGTTCTTGCCGGAAACTTCAAAGAAGATCTTGGATCAGCTGAATACAGAGAAGAGAGATTTTGAAACAGTCGGAACATTTGGTCAGCTGGAAAACGGAATTACTTTGAATAAAGCAGAGATCCTGTTTGCAAGATTGGATGAAAAAGAAGTCTTGGAAAAGATTGTCGCTGAAAGCAAGCCTCAGATCCAAAAGCCGCAGACAAAACCGGAAATTACGATTGATGATTTCGGCAAGGTTGAAATGACAGTCGGTGAAGTCATTGCCTGTGAAAAGCATCCAAAGGCAGATAAGCTGCTGGTATCACAGATCGATCTGGGTTATGAAACCCGTCAGATCGTCAGTGGTATCGCATCCAGTTATAAGCCGGAAGAGATGGTCGGTAAGAAAGTTGTCGTCATCAGCAATCTGGCAGCTGCTAAACTTCGCGGAGTGGAAAGTCAGGGAATGATCTTAGCCGGAGAAGCAGATGGAAAAATCAAAGTAGTAGAAGTCGATCTTCCTAAAGGAACGATCATTCGATAGAAAAGAGGAAAAATAATGGGAAAAATTGAACGCAAAAATGCATGGTTGAGATGCGATGAAGCAAAATTGGCTGAGGTCATGAGCTTTAATGAAGACTATAAAAAGTTTATCTCTGACTGCAAGACAGAAAGAGAATGTGTTACCGAAAGTATCCGATTGGCTCGTGAGAATGGATTCAAGAGCTTAGATGAATTTGAAACATTAAAAGCCGGAGATAAAGTTTATGCACATCTGATGAATAAGACTTTGGCATTATTTGTGATCGGTAAAGAAAATTTAGAAAAAGGATTGAATATTCTAGGCGCTCATATCGATTCGCCTCGTATTGATGTTAAGCAGAATCCTTTATATGAGGATCAGGATATTGCCTTATTGGATACACATTATTATGGCGGTATCAAGAAATATCAGTGGGTCGCAACACCTTTAGCTATCCATGGTGTCGTCTGCAAGAAAGACGGAACAACTGTGAATGTCGTCATTGGAGAAGAGATTTCTGATCCGGTCGTTGAGATTTCCGATCTTCTTATCCATTTGGCCGGTGATCAGATGTCAAAGCCGGCAGGCAAGGTAATTGACGGAGAAGCATTGAATGTGACAGTTGGATGCATTCCATTAAAAGAAGAGGAAAAGCATTCTGTTAAAGCCAATATCTTGAAACTGTTGGAAGAAAAATACGGCTTTGATGAGGAAGATTTCTTGAGTGCCGAGCTGGAAGTCGTACCGGCAGGATGTGCAAGAGATCTTGGATTTGATCGCGGTATGATCATGGGTTACGGTCATGATGACAGAGTCTGTGCCTATACTTCTTTAGCCGGATTATTGAATGCCAAAGAGCTGAATAGAACAGGCGTCTGCTTATTGACAGATAAAGAAGAAGTCGGAAGTATCGGTGCAACCGGGGCTCATTCAAAATTCTTTGAGAATACAGTGGCTGAAGTCATGAATAAATGCGGGCAGTACAGTGAATTGGCAGTTCGCCGAGCACTTGCTAACTCCAAGATGCTGAGCAGTGATGTTGCAGCAGCTTATGATCCGAATTATCCGGGTGTAAATGAAATGAAGAATACTTCATTCTTCTCAAAAGGAATCGTTATGGTTAAATTCACCGGATCGCGCGGCAAAGGCGGGGCGAATGATGCTCGTCCGGAATTCATTGCGCAGTTGAGAAAAATATTTGATGAAGCAGAAGTAGCCTATCAGACATCTGAACTCGGAGCGGTTGATGTCGGAGGCGGCGGAACCATCGCTTATATCTGTGCTCAATATGGCATGGATTGCATTGATATGGGTGTTGCCGTACAGAACATGCATGCACCATGGGAAGTTGTAAGCAAGATCGATGTTTATGAAGCGATGTGTGCTTATAAAGTATTCTTGGAAAAAGCAGAATAATTTTACATGAAGCTGCAGATATGCAGCTTCTTTCAGCTTAGGAAGGGGTGAAAAAATGGGAGATGGAAGAATGCCGATCTATTTGCTTTCAACGATCGCAAGTCAGAAAGATGATTCGACGAATTGTCAGATTGCCTCTTATATTCTGGAAAATCTGGAATCGGTAAAACGAATGACGATCGTTGAACTGGCTCAGGGCTGTTATGTTTCCAACAGTTCGATCAGTCGATTCTGCAAAGATATCGGACTGCATGATTTTGTCGAACTGAAAGATCTTCTTCGATCCTCAGAATTAAGTTATCGTCTCCTTTCTCAAAAGGAGACGACAAAAGAAAGAAGCGAAGAGTTTGTTTCCATGATCCAAGATGGAATCAAGACAATGGTGGAATCGCTTGATTATGCGGTATTTGACCGTCTTGCGGAAGATCTGATGAAATATCCGCGCATTGCAGCTTTTGGGCTTTTGAAGGCCGAAAGCGCAGCGATGAACTTTCAGCATGATATGTTGATGCTTGGAAAGATCGTGACGACCAAAGTCAGTTTTTCTCAGCAGAAAGAGTTTATGAAAAAGGCAGATGAAAATGATTGTATTGTGATTTTCAGCTACGGAGGATACTATTTTACTAATTATGATCGGCTTTCTTTTTCCAAAGGGCAAAAGCCGAAGATCTATATGATCACAACCAATGAAAATAATCAGGTGAATGGATATGTGGATGAAATAATTCAATTTAATGCTTCTACGCCTTATCTTGCCGCCAATCCCTACCTGATGCAGGTCATTGAGGGAATCGTAGTTCAAAATCTGGCATATGCTTATAAACAAAGAGAAAATTCAAAATAAAAAGAGGGATAACATGATAGAAAAGTTTTAAATCAAACGATTCTAACAGTTACATCCTCTTTTTTATTTGGTATTCATGGATACGATTTCACGAAGGATCTTCGGATCATACATGTAGTTTTTCAATTCATCAACATGATCCACGGTCTTATCAATTTTCTCAAAATAAGCGTGAATCTTTTTATATTGTTTCTGAAATCTTCGATTTCTTGGAGTTTTTAAACCTTGTGAGATGTTATTGAAGTAAAGACAGATCATACTAGTGATGAATTCAAAGCAGGTAGATTCGATCCAGAAATCAACCTGTTCATAAGGCGGCAGATACTGTTCGAGCATTTTTTCAATCATGCCATAACCATCTTCATGATTTTTCCAGACATCCACGAAGGTATAATCAAACTGATTCACAAATTCCTGATTGAAATAATCAAAGGCATTGCCGTGAATGATCCGGACTTCCTTGTCTTTTGGAAATTGCGGCAGGATGTATTTCTTAAACATCTTGATTACGGATTCGGATAGTTCCACCACCGTTACGGATCTTACTTCGGGCTTTAACAGACACATATAAACAAAGTATCCGATCCCAAGACCAAAAGTCAGAACATTTCCATGTGCTTTTTCGACACAGGGATCAGTTGTGTTGGCTTCTGCCGGATTATCGGTCATCCAGAATTCACCGTTCTGCCGAAGCGCTGTTGCCGTATAGGGTTTATTAAAGGCGCGAAGGATCATATAATCATTCAATTCGCGATTTGGATCCGGCTGAATAAAGGTCATATTCAAAAGTTCATGGGCCGGCATCGTCTCTGCGGCAAACTGAAGCCGTGATCGGAAATCTTATCTAAATGGATATTTGTGTTATAGGGTGTTTTTGTATAGTAGTCGATGTCCAGATAAAGTGACGGCCAGTTTTCTTTATCACCCTGAAATTCCGGATCGCCTAAGTCATGCAACTCCTGTTTTATTTCCTCTTCCTCTTCAGGAGATTGAATGATCACGCCGACATATTCATTCATTGCATCATTTTGCATGTTGCGGATACATCTTTCAAAAAAGGCATCGATTTCATCGGTTCTGATAATTTTCATAAGTCAACTCCTTTTTAAATACTATACTGTTTCATGATTAAAAATGCAAGTGCGAATAAAAAACTCTTCATATCAGAATGAAGAGTTCTTTTAAATTTTGAATGATCTAGCGAATTCCGTAATGTTCGATGACATAGTCCATATCTTTATCACCCCTGCCGGAAAGATTGATCAGGATTGCTCCTTTTTTCATTTTCTTGGCTAATTTGATGCCATAGGCAACGGCATGGGAGCTTTCAATAGCCGGAATGATCCCCTCTAATTTGGATAGAGCATAAAATGCGTTGATCGTTTCTTCATCATCGACAACATCATATTTTACTCTTCCTAAATCGTGAAGGAAGGCATGTTCCGGTCCGCAGGAAGGGTAATCTAATCCGCTGGCGACTGAATAGACCGGTGCCGGATCACCATTTTCATCTTTCAGCATAATGCTGTTGAAGCCATGCATGATTCCTTCTTTTCCATAAGTCAAGCTTGCGGCATGATCGCCTAGAGTAGTACCTCTGCCTAAAGGTTCGATTCCGTAAATATCGATCGGGTCGTTTAAGAAACCACTGAAAAGTCCCATGGCATTGGATCCTCCGCCGACACAGGCTACAACGGCATCCGGAAGATTTCCGGTCATTTCAAGAAATTGTTCTCTTGCCTCGATACCGACGATGCTTTGGAAATCGCGGACCATAAGCGGGAATGGATGAGGTCCTACAACAGAACCGATGCAGTAGATCGCTGTTTTATATTCTTTGCAGTAAGCTGCAAAGGCAGCATCTACCGCTTCTTTTAAAGTCTGCAATCCATCGGTTACTTCAATGACCCGGGCACCGAGGATTTTCATTCTGGCTACATTCGGAGCTTGTTTCTTGATGTCGACAGCACCCATGTAGATATCACATTCCAAGCCGAAATAAGCAGCAGCCGTGGCTAAAGCAACACCGTGTTGTCCGGCACCGGTTTCGGCAATGACTTTTTTCTTTCCCATATATTTGGCAAGAAGAGCTTCACCCATGCAGTGATTCAGCTTGTGAGCTCCGGTATGATTTAAATCTTCGCGCTTGACATAAAGCTGTGCACCGTTTCCGATCTCATCGGATAGCCGTTTTAAATGAGAGATTGGGGTAGGACGTCCCTGAAACTCTTTTCTGATTCGTTTTAGTTCAGAGATAAATTCACTGGATTTAGACAGCCGATTATATGCTTCTGCGATTTCATCCATTGCTTCCTGCAATTCTTCCGGGATAAAGGATCCGCCGTATTTTCCGAAAAAGCCGTTTTCGTTTGGATAATCTTTTAAGTATGTGTCAAATTCGATGTTGTTAAATTTCATATTTTTTTCCTCCTGTTCACGTTTTATTTATGGTTGGTTTCATCATTTCTGATCGTTCTGTAATTTGGCGCGATGCGCCACCATCGTTTGACATGTTTCATTCTTTGACCTCCTGAATAAAGGAATGCTCCTTTGATTTCTCTTTCTTCAAGGAAGTTTAGAAATAAAAACGCCCTTGACAGAAAAACGCTTTCTATCAAGGACGAATAAATCTTTTATCCGCGGTGCCACCTTGTTTCATAGGAATGACCCTATGCGCTTAGCAGGATACCAACATATCCCCGGCAAGTTACGTCTGCCTACAACGTTGCAGAATACTCTGTGATTTACCACATTTGACTGCACCCTCCGCGGTCCATTTGACAACTTGTTTCTTGCCCGGTTCTCAGCATCCCAGACTCTCTGTATAGGCATCATTGCCGTTATCTCCGCTTCAACGGTTTGTTCATGTACATTATAGCATTGCCATTTTGACTTGTCAACGATAGAAGATTTGAGAATCTCACTAGGAAAGGATGTGTACAGCATGGCGGAATGATAAAAGAGTTTTCCAATTTTATAAAAATTATTGTATAATAATAGAGTCAAACCGGGTTCGAGGGAAAAAATGAAATACGATGAAATAGAGAAATTTGCTCAGAATAACAAGGTGCCGATCATGATGAAAGACGGGATCGAACTGCTTTGTCAGTTAATTAGAGAAAATCAGATCCGGGATATTCTTGAGTTGGGAACAGCAATCGGATATTCGGCAATCAAAATGGCAGAGATCCGCAAAGATATTTGTGTGACGACCTTGGAAATCGATGAAGAAAGATATCAACAGGCGCTCATCAATATCAGGGAGGCTCATCTGGAAGATCAGATCCATGCCGTGCTGATGGATGCCATGTTGTATGAAACAGAAAAGAAATTTGACCTGATATTTATCGATGCGGCAAAATCTCAGACACAGCGTTATCTGGACCATTTTGCAGGGAATTTGAAAGAAGAGGGAATCGTTGTCGTTGATAATCTGAATTTCCATGGAATGGTTGATGATCCGTCTCTTACTGAGAATCGGAATACCCGTCAGATGATCAGAAAAATCAAAAAATTCAGAGATGAGATTCAAGTAAATGAAAAATATCATGTAACTTTCTTAAAAAATGTCGGAGATGGCATTATGATTATTAAAAACGGGAATAAATAAGTTTAAAAGTTTTGTCGAATATGATAAAATAAAATATAGATTAGGAGGAAATTGGTATGAAAAAATCGTTGTTTACAATGGCTTTGGTTGCTGCCGGAGCTGTGATTTATCTTCTATCCAAGGATAAGGAAGAAGAAAAAAGCGAAACTCCTGAGATCAAACTGATTGATTTAAAGAAGGAACATGATGAACCGGATAGTTATAATGATTCAACAGAAGATCCTCAAGAGGAAAAAGAAGAGACTGTTCCTATGGAAGAAGATAAAACGGAAGCAGAAGTAAAACCGGAAGTAATTGAAGAAGTTGTTTTAAAAGAAGAAGAAACTGTTTCCGATCTGATGACTGAGCCAAAGGCAGAAGAATTACATAATGAGTTAAATTCTGAAGAAACAATTGTGGAAGAAAATTTTGAACCGGTAGAAGAAGTTCAAGAATCCGTTACTGAGGAAGAGGTACAGGAAATTACAGAAGAACCTGTAGAAGATGAATCCGAAGCTGAAGCTGTTCAGGAAGAAAATGAATCTTTGCTTCCTGTTGAAGAAGAAACCGTTGAAGTTACAGAGAGTCCGGCAGAAGAAGTGAAAATAGAAGATCAGGTTACAAATATGCAGGAAGAAGAGCCGGTTCAAGAGGAAAATCTGATCGTTCCTGATTATTTTGAGGAGTTAAATGTAGCAGAAATGGAAGCTGAGGAATCAGAAGATACTGAATCGGCAGATAAAGATCTGCAGGGAAAGATCTTGAATGAAGTCGAACAGGAGATCAAAGATAATAATGATTTCAGTGATTTCGTTCGCGGTAATCAGCAAAAAGATGAGGAACTTCGTTATTCCGGTACTGTTTATGAAGTAAGCGATTTATATCCATACCTTTCATATGAAATGATCGATAAGATCTTAGATGCAAATATTGGCTTTAATCATGTATATCATGACAATCAGCCGATCAAGATCGTTCATCGCGTTGGATTTGATAAGATTGAAGATCTGATCGAATTCGTCATCTTGATTAAAGAACATGACTATCGTGTTGAAGAAAATAATGGATTGGATATGATTTCGATTTCTAAAGAATTGGTCGTAGAAGATACGATCATTATCAGTGATATCTTCAATGTTTCAAACCAGGTATATCGTCTGCATGGTCATTACCAGGGATATGAAATCATTGAACAATAAATCTTAAATCAAACAGAGTCTGAATGTAGTGGCCCCCAAAAGTTAGATCAACTATTGGAGGTCACTTTTTAAATGAAATATAGTAAGGAATTGAAAAAAATCCTGCCTTGATAAGAAGAAAATTACATGGTAAACTTATTGAAGATGAAATAAGAACAAAACAGGATATTCAAGATTGGGATGTGATTGAAATGGAAAGACTACATCAGTTATACCTTAACAATATAACATTGGCGCGTAATTTGACAAAGCCTCCGATCCATGCAGAAATGTCAAAAGATGCGGTTATTCAAACAATTCACAACTGTGCCGAAAAGCTGAATCAGATTCATCAGGAAAATGATAAGATTCTGAAAGTGAACTTGTCAACAGAAAGTAGACAGAAAAAATGAACTATTTAAACCCTAATTG
>CAZUVT010000002.1:0-37241 GCA_964623925.1 uncultured Erysipelotrichaceae bacterium | reverse complement strand
CTTTTCCTAATTTTTTCTTCCTTTTTCTCGAACTTCGGGAGTTTGCATTTTTCCCGAGAATCAAGAACAGTAAAAAAGTGCAGCAGTTTTATAGTTGCTACACCAATCATGTCTGAATTTTAAAGATAGGTCTTGATAATAGAGGTTCTTATATAAAAGAAGTCTGTCGTATATACGACAGACTTCCTGTTATTCATGTTTTACTTTTTCGATAAAAACTCATCGATTGCTTTTGCGGCAACCTTTCCGGCGCCCATAGCAGAAATAACTGTAGCAGCTCCTGTTACGGCATCGCCACCTGCATAGACTCCTTCACGTGAGGTAAGACCCTCTTCGTTGACAATGATGCCACCCCAACGATTAACTTCAAGTCCCTCAGTTGTGGATTTGATCAATGGATTTGGACTGGTACCGATTGACATAATAACGGCATCAACATCCAAATCAAATTCACTGCCTGCAACCGCAACCGGTCTGCGTCTACCGCTGGCATCCGGCTCGCCAAGTTCCATCTTAATGCAACGGATACCTGTGACACATCCATTCTTCGGATCTCTTGGGTCATCCGGATTGTTGTATCCAAGAATTTCGATTGGATTGCACAGCAAGCGGAAATCGATTCCTTCCTCTTCCGCATGCTCTACTTCTTCACGTCTTGCCGGAAGTTCATCCATAGAACGACGGTAAACAATATATACCTTTTCCGCACCAAGACGAAGTGCTGTTCTTGCCGCATCCATCGCTACATTTCCGCCACCTACGACAGCAACCTTGCCGCCTTTCATGATCGGTGTCTTCGGATCATCAAGATAAGCTTTCATCAAATTGCTTCGCGTCAAAAATTCGTTGGCAGAATATACCCCTTTATATCCTTCACCAGGAATATTCATGAAGTTAGGCAAACCTGCACCGGAACCGACAAAGACAGCCTCATAGCCCATTTCAAAAAGCTCATCAATTGTTAAAGTCTTACCGATAATAACATTGGTCTCAACATCAACACCGAGTTCCTTCAAAGTTTCAACTTCTTTTGTTACGATCGACTTAGGCAAACGGAATTCAGGAATACCATATACAAGTACTCCACCGGCTGCATGAAGTGCTTCATAGACTGTAACCTTGTAGCCCTTCTTTGCCAGATCTCCTGCACAGGTAAGTCCGGAAGGCCCGGAACCTACAACAGCAACACGGTGACCATTCTGCGCCGGAGCCTGTGCCTTTGCCGTGGCATTTGCATTATGCCAATCTGCCGCAAAACGCTCCAAACGACCGATTCCAACCGGTTCGAATTTAATGCCAAGTGTACATTTTGATTCGCACTGTGTTTCCTGTGGGCAAACACGACCACAGACAGCCGGAAGAGAAGAGGTCATGTTAATAACCTGATATGCTCCTTCAAAATCACCGGTTTTCATTTTAGTGATAAAATCCGGGATATTGACATTGACCGGACAACCGGAAACACAAGGCTTATTTTTACAATTCAAGCAGCGGTTTGCTTCTTCGATAGCGATTTCTGCTGTATAGCCAAGCGCTACTTCATTAAAATTATGTGCACGTACATGAGGAGCCTGAGTCGGCATTTCGTGCTTCTTCGGATTAATAGCCATTTGTTTCTTCCTCCTTATACGTTCTTAAAGAGATTGCACGCTTCGCTATGAGCATGTCTCTCAAATTCAAAATACATTCTGCTGCGTGACATCGCTTCATCAAAATCGATTTCATATCCATTGAAATCAGGACCATCTACGCAGGCAAACTTCGTTACGCGCTTGCCATCCTGAATCAGCGTGATACGGCATCCGCCACACATTCCGGTACCATCGATCATGATCGGGTTCATAGAAACCGTTACCGGAACTCCATAAGGCTTTGCCGTTGCAACAACAAATTTCATCATGATCAGAGGTCCGATCGTGATGATCATGTCAAACTTCTCCCTTGCATCCAGCATTTCTTTCAGCGGCACTGTAACATTTCCCTGTCTTGCATAGGAACCATCATCGGTCATGACGATCAACTTATCAGAACATTCATTGAACTCTTCTTCAAGAATCAAGAGATCTTTGTTTCTGAAACCGATAATACTTGTTACTTCAGCTCCCAAGCGATGGAATTCCTGAGCAACCGGCATAGCGATAGCACATCCGACACCTCCGCCGACGATGCATACCTTTTTGATTCCCTCAGTATGTGTTGCAACACCAAGAGGACCAGCGAAATCTTCGATGAAATCGCCCTCATTTTTATGATTGAGAATCTCAGTCGTAGCTCCTACGACCTGGAAAATAATTTTAACTGTTCCTTCTTCAGGATTTGTTCCCGCAACAGTAAGCGGAATACGCTCACCTTCTTCATCTACGCGCAAGATGATAAACTGTCCCGGTTTTGCCTTTTTGGCAACAAGAGGTGCATCGATCTCCATCTGTGTAACAGTGGGATTCAAGACTCTTTTTCTAACGATCTTATACATATGTTTATTCCCTCTATCTATATTTATCCTTAATCCTTTAATACCATGATCAGGATTTCTCTATACTCCGATACAGAAACTCTTCAATTAAAGAGTCCTGATCCTCGTTCGAGAAATCCATCAGGATATTTTAATCAGTTCTATATCTTACGGACGAAGTCCCATACCGCCTTCAAGCGTCAGTGTTTCTCCGGACATATATTTGAAATCCGGTGATGCAAGCTGAACGCAGACTCTACCGATTTCAAGTTCAGAATTTCCGTAATGACCCATTGGAGGCATGTGAACATTTGCCGCAAAGGCATCAGGATAAGCATCCTTAAACTGCTCAAGCTGTGAAGTCCAAGCAAGCGGACATACTACATTTACATTGATTCCGTCTTTACCCCACTCTGTAGCAGCAACACGGGTCAAGCCACGAATACCTTCTTTTGCAGCAGCATAAGCACATTGACCGTAATTACCGAATAATCCGGCTCCACTTGCAAAATTGATGACAGAACCTTTTGTTTCCTTCAAATAAGGGTAGCAGGCCTTCATGTAGTAGAATGCTGAATAAAGTCCTGAATACAAAGCCAAATCAAACTGTGCTGTGGTGTGATCAGCGATCGTAACACCTGAAGCAGAAGCCTGCGCATTGTTAATCAGCACATCGATTCTACCGAATTCAGCGATCGTTTTATCGATAACATTTTTTACAGTCGCCTCATTGTCAGCACCTGAATTAATGTCAGCAGCGACAGTAAGAACTTTAACACCATATAGTCTTTCCAATTCTTCTTTTGCTTCTAAAAGCTTTTGTTCATTTCTTCCGGTAAGAACGAGGTTCGCTCCTTCCTTGGCATAAGCGATGGCAATGCCGTATCCAATAGATCCGGCTGAACCGTCTTTTAGCGGTTTAGCACGTCCGCCGCCTGTAATGATTGCAGTTTTTCCTTGTAAGAAACTCATACTTAAATCCTCCTTTTTATCTATATTATACTTAGCTGCGAGCCAGTCCGTCAACACTCAGCACAACACCGGTGATGTAGCTTGCTTTATCAGAAGCAAGGAACACCAAGGCATTGGCAATATCTTCCGGCTGACCGATACGATGCATCGGGATAGAATTGATCAGCGGTTCAATAACTTGCTTTGGCAGAGCCTTGACCATATCTGTTTCCGTAATACCCGGCGCAACGGCATTGACACGTACACCCTTAGGTGCCAACTCACGAGCTAATGACAATGTAAATCCGTTGACTGCGAACTTAGAAGTCGGATAAGCAATTCCTGCCGGCTGACCATAGCGGCTGACCATAGATGAAACATTCAGAATCGATCCCTCAGCCTGCTTGATCATCCAATCAGCGGCTGCTCTGGAACAGTTATATACACCTTTAACATTCAGATCCATAACACGGTCAAATACTTCTTCCGTATAATTGACAAACGGCGTATTTTCAGAAACACCGGCATTATTGACCAAAACATCAATACGGCCGTATTTCTCCGCAACTGCATCAAAAGCGGCTTTTACATCTGCATAATCTGATAAATTCGGCCAAATGCCTTCCACTTTTGCATTTGGATCCTTTTCTTTGATCTGGGCAACTGCCTTTTCCGCAGTTGCTTGACGACTACCGCACAATACGACTGTGGCACCTTCCTTTAAAAAAGTTTCAACCACAGCGAGGCCAATGCCGCGGCTACCGCCGGTAACAATGGCTACCTTGTTCTTTAGATTCATACAATACCTTCTTTCCGAGTCTGCATCTATGACTCTATCTTGGGCCATTATAGCATATTGTTAAAAAAAAAACAAGATAAGATCCCTGCTGTTTCCATAAACTGTTATACCTCAACAACCCATCCGTTTTGAAGACATTTAAAGGCTTTCAAACATAGTTCAAATAACTTGTTTTTGCGATTTCATGCAGAAGATTCAAGAATTCAATTAAAAATCAGCTCCAAGCTTTCAGGATCAGTTCCAATCTTTTCTGTCTTTCCTCACATGGCAATTCTTTTTCTTCCGTTTCATTCAAAGATTTATTGACGCGCTCGATCATCAGATGAAATAAAAAATCCATCCGTTACATCTCCTATCCGATTTATTTAAGTATAATTCCTCAATGTGAATTTCAGTTGAAGATTTAATCATTTTTTTGATTATCAAAGTAAAACTTTTCTATTGCATTGCTGATCAGCGACTTTTTCCCTTTTGTAAAATAGAAATACAGGATCACACTTGTCACAAGTCCACCGATAAAACAGACGATCATATCCGTCATGGTATCATAAACCCCGCTTGTGAAGTGATTGATTGCATCGATATTCAGAAAAATCAGGCAGGCAAATTCAAAGCATTCCCACAAAAAGGCAGCCATCATGTTTAATCCGTTGATAAATAAGAAAACAAGAGGGAGATCTTTCTGTTCAACTTTGATTTCTTTTTTTAATACTGCATACACCATCATCATGGCGGCACAAATCAAAACTCCGGACAGGGAATGAAGCATCTTATCAAATCCGGCAATTCCATATCCGCCCCATAAATTCCCGATGATCATAGCAACATAACAAAAGCATGTCTCGACAAAATTAATATCTTCATTGCTTTTCCATCCGATTATTTTCAAGCCAAACGGCAAAGCAAACGGTGTGATGCAGGCCAGAGCCAGGTATCCTATTTTCGCCATATTTCCTGATGTGATCAACTGAATCAAGGTATAGATAGCTGAAACAATATAAATTAAAGTTAATATTTTATTTTTTGTGGATTTCATAGTTCCTCCAATATGTGCTGTAATCTCATTTTATCTTTGTCATTTTATTTCTTCAATCCCCGTTTTATTCATTTGAACAGATCAAAACCCTTTGTTTATTTAAAGGATTCATGCTTCGAAGCGATATTGAACATATCGTTCTAAAAAAGCTGCACTGTAAATCATTTTATAGATCTCCTCGATCTTGATTCGTACATTCAAATCACTTAATTCCTTTGAACAAGGAATCATCAGAATCCGATAATCCACAGAATACAGATTGATGATCAGGGATGTCGCTTTTGCCGCGGCACGTTCATAAAACCGAATCCTTTTTATGGCTATTTCGCTCTTTTCAGCTTCTGATTCAATTAACATAGCCTGCCAATCTTTGCACATTTCTTTCAACTCCATCAAAAACCGCATTCCCTTGCCGCATCCTCGAACTTCGGATAAGACGGCAAAATAATCCAAAAGCAGGCATCGATTTTCTTCGCACGCAACAAGCACGGCATATCCCATCAGTTTATCGTCTTCAAAGTAACCATAGCAAGAATAAAACGGTTCCTCGAGCATCGCTAAAGGTTTCAATTCATTTCTTGGGAAATCACGAGTCATATAAATCTCATAGATTTCGCTCATTTCTTCTTTACTAAGCAATCGGATCATGATTCTCTCCTAATAAGACCGGATGCAGGTTTCGATCAAATCCCAATAAGCCTCTACATACACAGCGGTTGCCACAAAAACATTTGCCTCTTGATGAAGATTGCCGGTGATATCACAATTTGTTCTACCATAGCTTTGACCTTCATTGTGATCAACTGTCACATACATCTTCTTGAATGTGACCAAATCTGGCTTTAACAAGGCAGCCACAGTCAGCGGATCATGAAGCGGTCCACCCGGCAAATCAAATACTTCTTTCTGCGTCTTATTGAAGAACTTCATTAAGCCACAGAATAATTCTGAAGCTTTGTTTTGAACTTGTTCCATTCTTTCCACAACAGTTGGAAGAACCATGCATTGCCTTGTCACATCCAGACCGACCATATATACGGGACAGCCGCAGTTAAAACAGATCTCAGCAGCTTCTGCATCGGCCAAAATGTTGAATTCCGCAGCCGGGGATATATTTCCAGCTCCCATTGATCCACCCATCAGCACGATCTTTTCAATATGATCAATTATTTTTGGTTCCAAGCGTAAGGCTAAGGCAAGATTCGTCATGGCTCCGGTCGTGATGACTGTGACTGCATCGTGCTTCAGCAGCTCTTCACACATAAAATTGACTGCGTGCTTGGATTCTTCCTTTTGTGGATATTTTGGAAAATCAACTCCGTCCAATCCGCTTTCACCATGAATTTCCGGGCAGATCAACGCATTTCTGATAAGCGGGCGATCACACCCTTTATAGACGGGCACATCCAGTCCCAGATATTGAACCACATTCAGGGCATTTTTTGTCGTCTTTTCCACCGTCTGATTTCCGGCTTCCGTACAGATTCCTAAAATCTCCACATCTTTTCTGCTTCCGGCAAGCATGATGGCAATCGCATCATCATGTCCCGGATCACAATCTAAAATTATTTTCATCCTGATTCCTCCTTTTAGTTTTCCAAATTCATTTTTCTCATCTTCATTCCCCGGATCAAAGACAAAGTCAGTTTCCAGAATAATTTTCCCAGGAAATACAAGATGATACCAAATACTACAGAATAAGGCAAGAATAATTCGGCACTCATCTGATATGTTCCAATCTGCATTCCGACCCACGGCATTTCAAATCCTGCTAAATGTCCGCCGAACTTGATGACTCCCGCAATCGGAACGATCCATCCACAAAGCAGGAAGGTTCCTGCAAGCACACTGGTAATCGGCAAAACAAACAGCCAGATCGAGCCTGCCACACCGTAAAATGCGATCAGAGAACCCATCTTTTTCAGATTGAAGGAAGGATCTTTAATCAATGCTTCCTGAAGATAGGCTCTTGCCAGCTCTTTCGGATCTCCCAAACGATTTTTGATCTCCTCATCGCTTTTTCCCTCTGCCTGCATTTCTTTGATTTCGCTTTCTATCTCCAACAGGATATCCAGCCTTTCGCTTACTGCCATCGGTTTTAATACTTTTTCGATTTGTTCGAGATAACTTTCCATGCTACTTCTCATCTTGATCCACTCCTTTGATTTCTAAAATCGCTTGCTGCAGATTTTCCCATTCCTCATCCATCTTCAGCAAAACATCCTGTCCCTGCTTCGTTATTTGATAATACTTACGTGGCGGAAGTCCTTCTGCACTGTCTTTCCAAAATGAAGTACAATAACCTTCTTTAATCAATCTTCTAAGCAAAGGGTATAATGTACTTTCTTTCGCTGACAGGATCGGCCATCTTTCCAATGCACTTATCAGCTCATACCCATAACATTCTTTTTGATCAATCATTAATAAAACGCAATACTCCAAAGTCCCGCGCTTAATCTGTGATTTCCATTCTTCTGTATTCACACCATCACCTCAACGATATATATCGTACAACACAGTATATCGAATGTCAAGTATCTCTAATAAAAAACTGCCCTATTTCGGCAGTTCTTATAAATCTCAAATTGAATATTGATAATAACCGGATCTTCTTCCTTCCTCATCAAATTCTTCAATTTTAACAAAACCACTTTTTTCAAGTACTCTTATAGAAGCCACATTATCCAGATACACAAACGCTCCGATCGTTTTCAATCCGATTTTATTTCGCAGTTCATCCAGAAACAGCGCAACTGCTTTTGTCGCAATGCCACCCGACCAGTATGCTTTTTCAAAGATGCAGAAACTTAACATCGCATTCGGCTCTTCATCCTTGTCAATGCAGTAACACCAGATATCTCCGACATAAATTCCATCCGCAAGGATCGTTTTTCCATAGCTTGATGCATCGGGCTTTAGAGTTTCCTTGTAATCCCTGATTGCCTCTTCTACCGTCTGTGCCTTTTGAGGCAGCCTTTTTCTTATTTCCGGATCCTTTGCCTTTTCATAGTAGATCCTTACCGATCTTTCATTTCTATTTCCCAGGCAGACTTCCATCTTGCTACTCAATTTCATTCATCTTCACCCATGATCCATTGATTGTGATGATCTTCAAAAATCAGCCTCTTATAATATTCATTCGCTTTTGAAACAGTATAATCATTCGCTTTATCCATCGGATCATATTCATTGATGGCGATTCCTTTATATAGTCCCTGATAATCTTCTGCATACGAACCGAGCAACTGAGGTTCTTTTTGAAGCTGAGCGGCATCAACGGGTCCCTCTTTATAGAAAAGAAAGCCATGAATCGGATCGATCACTCCCCATTTTCCCTCATAAAACACCTCATTTACCACATGACCGTTATAAGCCAGATCTAAATTGGCCAAATGAAGGATCCGGCATGGCAGCTTTAGACAATCCAATAAAACCGCGCTCAATCGCGCCATATCGGCACACCAGTCCGTTCCTCTTTCCAGAATCTCTTTTTCCGTTCCGCCAAAAATCATCTCTTCAAACTCCACATCATAATCAGAAGCAATCTGACATGTAAAATCAAGAACACATTGAATCGTTGATTTTTCCGTATCCCTCTTAAATTGCTGGGCAAAGGCAAATAATTCATGATGCCTCATGTCATAACACTTTACATTTCCATATAAAAACTCAGTTGATCCTTCATCTAATAAAACCATTTCATTTAAAAACCGAACATCAATAGATGAGGAATCATGCAGATCATTTCTAAACATAAATTCATATTCTTTTCCAAATACTCCGAATCCTTTTTTCATGGTATCACCTTTGATCGGCCTTCAATATCTGAATCCGGTTTCTTTTCTTTCTTGCGTCTGATCAAGCCAAAAATCAACTCAACGATTCCCCCGAAGAGCCATATAAACCCCATTATCCTATTTTCCGTAAAGAACCATATAGGAGATAGAAGTATCCATATCATTGCCAAAATCAAATTCCCTGTACTGTTTACCATCGTTCCCTCCTGCATTCTAAAATATCTCTTGATCCGCCAAACACACTGTCATTCTACTCATATTTTATATGATACTATAGTCCTCCTCGTATTTCAACGGATTGGAAAACGGAGATGTGAATTTGTTGTAAATGCATATTTATGAATTAGTTTAATCCAAGCATCTTATTTCTGGTACATCACAAAATGATTCTTACCATCTTCACTTCGATTCACGTTGCAACCCATGCGGATATTTATACCGTTTTTCTTAACAACTAAAGCTCCCAGCATGTACATCGCAAATGCTCCGCTCGACAGCTTATTTTCATCAATCGTTTGAACATCAAATATGTATTCTTTCCCCCGCTTTAGAGCCGGAATCAAATCAATAAATTCGTATACATGCTCCCAGTCATGAACTTGATATACCACAGTATACTCAGACAGATCAAATAAGCTCTCTTCCATTTCTTCTTCATGAGATAAGATCACAGTATCCGCAACCTCTTCTGTATCCAGCATCTGAATTCTTTCTGCGATCTTTTCTTTTCCTTTTATCACTTCATCATCCATTTTTAATACCATTTCATCATCTGATTGAGTAGCATCATGCGTCCATTTTATCAAATAATCACGAAGTCGATTTACCAATTGATCATGATCTTTCTTATCCAGAGCAAACTCCGTTAACGCATTCGGATCATTCAGCTGACTCAAGACATATGTTGACAACATTTCAATTAAGTTTTCCATTGTTTCTTTTTCTTTGAGATAAATTTTCTGTATTTCAAGCGTTCTTGCGAGCCTTTTTCTCTGCATCTGAATCTTCTTATCAAAAGCCTCTGCAATCTCTGTGTCAGATTTAGAAAGCAGATCCTTGATTTCTTCAATGCTGAATTCTGCCTGCTGCAGATTTTTTATTTTAATAAAATCAACTGCCTGTGACTCCTCATAATAACGATATCCTGTCTCATTATCAACTTTAACCGGTTTTAGAAGATCAATTCGATCATAATAACGCAAAGTTGAGGCCTCACATTGACAAAGATCCGCAAAATTCTTGATTGTAATCATCTCTTTTTCCTCCTTGACTTGATTCTATCATTGAAGCTTGATTAAAGGTCAAGTCTAACTTTACAAGTTTTTAACTATTCTCACTATCACGATTCCCCAGCTAATGTGCTATAATTAGAATATCACAAAAAGGAGAGACTCTATGGAAAAAATGATTGAAAATATTCAAAAAGAAATCAGTAAGAAACGTCTTTACAATACAGTTAAAGAAGTTTCCAACTTCCACCGCATTCAAGCTTCAACCGGATTCAGGGAAGCGGCCCAATTTGTCTGCAGAAAAATCAACAATTTAGGAATCAAGGCCCAGATCCATTCCTATGAAGCCAATGAAAATCAATGGTATCTTCAGCAGAAGATGTTTCAGGAATGGGATTGCAGGAGTGCTACCCTTGATTTAGTCGATGAAAAATTGAGATTGGCCGATTTTAATGAAGAAGCCATCTCGATCATGCAAAAAAGCTATCCATGCGATTATCGGGAAAATCCGCTTGATGTCGTTTTAGTAGAAGGACATGACCCTAAGTATTTGGATTCCTTGAATCTGAAAGGAAAAATCGCATTCATTCATACGATGCCGAACGAATATATGAATGATGTCATCAAGGAAAGAGGCGCTGTCGGATTCATTACCGATTTCATGAGAGAAGTTCCGGAAATCCGAAGCAGAAATGATGCTTATGACACGTTGAATTACACCTCTTTCTGGTGGACTCATGAAGAAGATGAGCCGAAAACATTCGGTTTTGTCCTCTCACCGAGAAAAGGGGATTACTTAAAAGCTTTATGCTTAAAATATGAGGAAGAATATGAAAAAGACAACTCAAAACCTCGTTATCCAAGAGTCAAAGCCTATATTGATTCTTCCCTTTATCCGGGAAAAATGGAAGTTGTCGAAGCTGTTCTTCCGGGAAAAACAAAAGATGAGATCATGATGAGTGCCCATTTGTGTCACCCTCGTTCCAGCGCCAACGACAATGCCTCGGGAGTAGCCGGAAGCATCGAAACTCTTCGTGTTTTAAAAACCCTTCAGGATCAAGGAAAGATCGAATTAGAGAAAACGATCCGTCTGATTCTCATCCCGGAATTTACCGGTACATTCTGTTATCTATCCACCTATGATCATTACGATCACATCAAAGGTGCCATCAACATGGATATGATCGGGGGCAAGCAGGATGGATTCTATGGACCGATCACCATAACCAAGACGCACCGTGGTTTAAAGAGCCCGATCAATTCCATCGCCTCCTATGTCCTGAATGAATGCAGACAGCAGGTTCCAGCTTTATTCGGAGGCAAAGTGCCGCTTGTCAACAGCATCCTCTCAGAATATTCAGGAGGAAGCGATCATACCGTATTCTGCGATATGACGATCGGTGTTCCTTGCGTCATGTTAGGTCAATGGCCGGATAAATATTATCACACTTCTTCTGATACACTGGAATGTGTCGATCCAAATGTCCTGGCATTCAGCACCAGTGTTGCGGCTATGTATGTCTATACTTTAAGCAATTTTGATCAAAAAACCTATCAGAAAGTCATCTTTGATCATATCAATTTGATGAATGAAGATATCAAAAATATCGTTCTAAATGAATCAGAATATACTTATCCGAGATTAGCCAGCACAGTTGAATACTACCGCGATTCCATGGAGAATTTCAAAACGCTCGCAAATGTTGATATTTCAAAGGAAAAGGATCACATCTATAAATTGGGAATGGATCTGATTGAAATGCTGCAAGTCGAGAAAAAAGAAATCGATCTTCCTAAAGAAAATCCAACGGTTCCAGTGAGAAAATTCGTCGGTCCGATCGATAAGATTTCAAATTACGGTTCTCTTTCAAAAGAAAACAAGCTTGCGATTGAAGAATACAATAAGGTTGCCGGAAAATATGGTTTTGGCGGCATGATGATGCAGGAATCTATTCTCCGCTATATTGACGGTAAAAGAACACTTGATGACATCCGTAAAGAAATCATTCTGGAAGATGGAAACGCTGATCCGGAGCTGATCAAAGCTTACTGCACTTTATTAGAAAAACTGAATCTGGTTGAATTGCATTAATTGATAAAGCCTTGCGTGTATTGCAAGGCTTTTCTTTTTCCTTTTTATTATTGCCTGTGTTTCTATTGACAACAGGCTTTTAGTTTTTCTTTTAATTCTAATAATTCATGTATGACCATCGTCGGATGATATCCTTCAGGAACCGGAATTCTCTCCCAGTTCAACCAGCAGGTATCGATTCCGTTTTTCATTCCACCCAGAACATCCGTCGTCAAAGTATCTCCGATCATCAACATCGTTTCTTTATCTTTGTTTTCAGCTCTTGCGAATAAAAGGTCATAGAATTCCGGCATCGGCTTTGAAAATCCAACTTCCTCCGAGCATAAGACAAAAGATACATATGGCATCAGACCGGCTCGCTCTACTTTGTTGTAGGCAGCCACTTTAGGTCCATTGGTTGCGACAATGATCTCGTATTCGGTACAAAGCTCTTGTAAAAGCTTCTTGGCATTTTTTATCTCAATGATATTGACTCCCATCATTTCACAATAAATTTCATTCAGTTCTACCGCAAACTCAAATTCAATCTCGATCCCTTCTTCTTTGAAAAAGCGAACAAATCGATTCCCTCTTAGATATCTTATTCTATCTTCCAATGTTTTGATGGTTTCAGGAAGGATCATCGTTCCTTTTTCCCAGGAATGCCAGTAATCCGCATCAAACTTAGACCATCTCAAAAACAGTTCATCGCTGTACTTTCCCTCCATCCTGTTTATGACCTGCTCGAAGGCATACCGGATCGATTCCGTATTATTTGTCAATGTATCATCCAAATCAAAAATAAGGGTTTTATATTTTTTCATAAAATTCAGCTCCAGTGCTTTTTATTATACCAATTTTTCAAATAAATTCCATCTATTTCTTCTTTTACCGGCTTAACGAGCCATAAAAAAATCAAGAAATATCCTTCTTTCTTGATTCTTTTATTTAATTTCTATCCGATTTATTTTGCATTCTTTTGAAGATACAGAACATTTCCGATCTTGCCGTCCACTCTGGAAAGCTCCGGATCATTCGTATCTACGATCGAAGCGGAATAACATTCATCAAATCTACCGAATTTAACACGCTGATGTGCATCAGTATGATTGACGATATTTCTTGCGCATTCCAAAACATCCTTATCAAATCCCTTTGGCCATTCCAAACCGTGATGGAAACGGAAGATTCGATCATATTGATCATCATATTCCTGTAAATGTTCCAATGCAGCAACCAGCTGACTGGCCGTACCATCTGACCAAAGTCCGGATTTTCTTCCAACTGCATCGCCATAGATCATGATTCGGTCTTCTTTCATCAAAAACATGGAACATCCCGGTGTATGGCCCGGAACTTCTACTACTTCAAGTGTTGTTCCACCCAAATCAATAACATCTCCGTCATGATATGGAATCAGCTTTCCTGTAAATTTAGGAGCCAGATCTTCTGCTTTGACATCTTCATTTCCGGTCAGTCTTTTAATCATATCGACGCGTTCTTCCGGCTCAACATTTGAAAATAAATGGAAATCATCTTCATTTAAGTAAGCTTCATCCCACCATCCGACACCGGATGTATGATCGCCATGGGCATGAGTCAAATAAACAGTAATCGGCTTATCCGTCAGTTTTTCAACGTATTCTCTCAGATTGCCGATACCCAGACCTGTATCAAGAAGGACTGCTCTCTCTTCTCCTTCAATCAAAAGTACCAAGACATTATAGTCTTCAATTTTTGTTACATTATGCGTAACCTTTTCATGTGTAAAATGATTCATAATATTTTCCTTTCCTTTAATTTTTTTCTTAACTTAATTGTACTGGATTTAACAGTTTTTTCATATATTTTTTGTTCAATTCATTTCCAGATTTTGGAATTATCCTTTTATATCATTCATTTAAACCGATCGTGTTTAATATTTCGTAATCTTGTAGAGATTTCATCTTTAAGAATCAAATGGAAGAATCTGTACAGAATTGATTTTTTTATATTATATTGAATAATAGAGGAAGAAAGTACGTAAGATAATACGCAAGTACATGGATGTATTTATGGATAATTATTCTCCCTCTTTTACAATTACAAATAAAATCCTGCTAACTGTATCATCTATCTCAGAAAAAATAGGGCACATCACGACCATTTCTAATTTAGAATCAAAACCACATTTAAGAAAAAATAACCGAATTAAATCAGTTCACGCTTCCTTAAAGAATGAAGCCAGTTCACTATCTTTGGGGGAAGTAAGAGGTGTGATCAATGGAAAAACTGTTTTAGGTATACAAAAAGAAATTCAAAAAGTCAAAAATACATATGATGCCTATGAACAGATTTCTTCACTAAATCCGTACAGTCTTAAAGATTTACTACAATTTCATAAAAATAATGAATATCTTTCAGAATCTATTAAAAATAATGGAATATGATATTCCTTATACAAGTCAGATTCTCATGAAAAAATTAGGATTGCATTCAAAAGAAGGATTTCGTAGAAATTATCTTCGTCTTGCAATTGAACTGAATCTCATTCGCATGACAATTCCAGATAAACCACATAGCAGAAATCAAAGATATGTTAAGATTTAATAATTTAAACTGACTTTATTTAGATTGACATGCTACCACATTTGAAAAAGCAAAGTAAAACACTTAACAAAAACAGGAATTTACTTTCCTAATTTTTTACTTTTCTCATAAGCGGCAAGTACTGCCTGCATGGCGGCATAACGCAGGTTATTTTCTTCTAAAGCCTCGACTCCGCAGATCGTGCTTCCCCCCGGCGAACAGACTTCATCTTGAAGCTGAGCAGGGTGCTTTTTTGAATCCAATACAAGACTTGCAGCACCAATCATGGTCTGAGCCGCATACATTAAGGCTTTTTCCTTTGGAATTCCGACTCGGACTCCACCCTCTGCCAAAGCGTCTAAAAACATGTACATGAAAGCCGGTCCGCAGCCGCTGATCGCACTTGCTCCGTCAATCAAGCTTTCATCAATCGAATCAAACAATCCCGCAAACTGCATATCCCACATAAAATCTTCCTGAACGCTTTCATCCACGGATTCATTTTTACAGGATAAGATCATCCCTTTTCCGATGGAAGACGGTGTATTCGGCATGATTCGAATAATCGGCAATTTCTCACCGACAAAATCTTCAATCTGAGCAATGCTGATTCCGGCAGCCATACTGATAAGAAGCGGCTTTCTTTCCAATAAGATCGGCGCAAGCTCTTGCAGCATCGCTTTCATCTGGTGCGGCTTTACACCTAAAAAGATCCGATCGCACTGCCTGGCCACTTCAAAATTGCTGCCGACATAGCATCCGCATTCCTGTGCTAATGCTTCCGCTTTGCTTAAAGTACGATTTGCCAAAAGAATATCTTTTGTTGTATGGGATAAAGCTTCCACTAATGCCTTGGCCATGTTTCCACAGCCGATCACTCCATATTTCATAGTTCTCTCCTATCGTATCTGTCCGTTTCCAACGATCATATATTTATATGAACATAGTTCATGAAGGCCCATCGGTCCTCGTGCATGCAGTTTCTGTGTTGAAATTCCGATTTCACAACCCAGTCCGAATTCCCCGCCATCGGTAAATCTCGTTGAGGCATTCACATAGACTGCCGCGCTGTCCACCTGCTGCAAAAAGGCTTGAATTGCTCTGTCATCCTGACTTATGATCACTTCACTGTGACCGGTAGAATGCTGATGAATATGACAGATCGCTTCATCAACATCTTTCACGCACTTGACTGCCAGAATATAATCTAAAAATTCTGTATCATAATCTTTTGGGGATGCTGATTTGCCATCAAGAATCAAACTGCTTTTCTCATCTGCACGAAATTCTACCGGAACCAGTCCCTTTTGTATCCGTTCATCGACAAGTCTCTTTTTCAATTTCAAAAGGAAAGACTCGGCAATACATTCATTGACCAATAATACCTCTAAGGCATTGCAAACACTTGGCCGGCTTGTTTTCGCATTCTCGACAATATCGACTGCCATCTCTAAATCTGCACTTTTATCTACATAGGCATGGCAGATTCCCGTACCGGTTTCAACACAAGGAACAGTTGAGTTTTGTACACAGCTTTGGATCAAACCGGCTCCTCCCCGCGGTATCAACAAATCAACATAGCCATTGGCCTTCATCAAACAAACCGCGCTTTCTCTTGAAGTATCCTGTACCAAATGGATAGCGTCCTCTGTCACTTTTGCGCGATGCAGACCTTTTTTTAATGCCCGTACGATGGCATTTGCACTGTGAAAGGCTTCTTTGCCACTTCTTAAAATGCAGACATTTCCGCTTTTTAAGGCCAGGGCCGCGACATCACTGGTCACATTGGGGCGACTCTCATAAATGATCGCAAGCACGCCTAAAGGAACACTGACTTTTTTAATCAGTAAGCCGTTTTCTCTTCTCACTTCCTGCAAGATCTTGCCAATCGGATCTTCCAAAGCACAGACTTCCAAGATCCCTTTCGCCATGGCTTCAATACGCTCTTTCGTCAATGTCAAGCGATCGATCATAGCTTCGCTCAGTTTCTCTTTTGCTTTTTCCAGATCGGTTTCATTCGCTTTTAAGATCTGTTCTGATTCATTCAAAAGCTCTTCTGCCATATAACGAAGTGCTTCATTTTTCTTTTCCGTACTTAAACTTCCGATTTCAAATTTAGCCTGTTTGGCACGTTCTAACATCTCTCTCATTTTATTTCACCGTAAATCTCGTTCCGACTGCTTGACCATCAAAGATATCATAGATATTTTTAGGTCTGCTTCCGTTAGTAATGATCATATCAATCCCGTTTTCCATACACATCTTCGCTGCATTCAGTTTGGTTACCATACCACCGGTACCCAAACTGCTTCCTTTTCCTCCGGCAATCTCGTACAAGGCATCATTGACTTCCTTTACGACCGGAATCAAAGCGGCATCTTTATTTTTATGTGGATCACTTGTATAAAGTCCGTCAATATCGGATAACAGAACCAACAGATCCGCCTGAATGCTTTTGGCAACAATTGCAGAAAGCGTATCATTGTCTCCGATCACGATCTCATCTGTAGCAACGGTATCATTTTCATTGATGATTGGAAGAACGTTCAGTTCCATGAGTCGCTCTAGCGTATTGCAGAAATTCTGATAGCGGTGTGGATCTTTGACATCTTCATCGGTGATCAAAAGCTGGGCAACCGTATGATTATATTCGCTGAATATCTTATCATAGGTATACATCAGTTCACACTGTCCGATTGCGGCACAAGCCTGCTTTGTCGGAATATCATCGGGGCGTTTAGATAATTTGAGTTTTCCTACTCCCATGCCGATCGCTCCACTCGAAACCAAAATAATTTCATGTCCGGCATTTTTGATATCACTAATGATCTTGCATAACTCCTCAACTCTTCGAATATTCAAGTTTCCTGTTGCATAAGCCAGTGTACTTGTTCCAACTTTCAATATACAGCGCATAACTATTTCCTCTTTCCAATCTCTATCCATTATACACAGAGCAATAAAAAAAGAAAAGAGATTAATCGAGTTTTGAAACAAACCGGCTACATGAACTCTGAAACATTTTGAACTGAGAGGGTATCTGAATTTTCGCACCGGCATTAAACAAATAACCCGATATTCTCAACGATGACACTCTCCCGTCCAAAAAAATACTTTATCAACAAACCAGATATGAGAAAACAAAGCCGGTTTATCTAAGCGACTTTGTTTTTTATTTTGACTGAGATTTTTAATCAGCCCATTTTGGATTCTTCAGCATTGCCCGACCCACACCGATCAAATCAGCTGCCTGTTCATTCAGAAGATTCTCAGCTTCATCAAGAGTTGTGATTCCTCCTGTTAAAAGAATAGGAACCGATACTTTTTCCTTGACCGCCAAGGACATCTCCTTAAAATATCCCGGGTAAGATGCTCCCGGATTAATAAATCCATTGATTCCCCCTGTCAAGCTGATCATATCGACTCCTGCTTTTTCAAACAATTTGCAAGCTTCGACACAGTCTTCAATAGTGCTTCCGCCACTCTGATAATCACATCCGCCAAGACGAATGGAAACCGGGAAATCATTTCCCACTTCTTTTCTGACAGTTCGAATGACTTCTACTGCAAAGCGGGTTCTATTTTCAACTGTTTCATATCCATATTCATCTGTTCTTTGATTTGTCAGCGGAGAATAAAACTGATTCAGTAGATACCCATGAGCACAATGGATTTCCACGCCATCCAATCCGGCTTCTTTTACCCGCAAAGCTGCTTTCGCAAACCATTGCGTGATTTCATAAATTTCCGCTACCGTCAGCTCTTCAGCAACCACGCTTTTCTTTTTCGGATGGATAAGACTGCTTGCTCCTTTAACCGGAAGTCCGGTCACATTCGGATCAGCGGCACTGCCGGCATGACTGATTTGTGCAAATACTTTTACACCATGCGCATGAATGGCATCAGCTAATCTTCCAAGCCCCTTTAGATCTGCATGTTCGTCCAAAGAAAGCTGTCCGCGACTCGCTTTTCCTTGTTTATGAATGTAGCTGTGTTCTAAGGTGATCAAGCCAACCTTTCCATGTTCTGCTCTTTCTGTATAATACTCGCACAATGCATCGCTGATTTTTCCTTCTTCCGTCGATTTGGCGGTAGCCATCGGAGGCATGACGATTCGACTTTTTAAATTCAAATTACCGACTTTAAATGTTGCCAAACTTTTCATTTTGACTCCTTCTATAGCTTTATCGCTTTTTATTCACTATTTTTCTAAATCAGATGCTGCGGTTGCCCCGGCAATTCTTCCGGAAGTCAAGGCTACACCTAATCCGGATCCGGCAATATAAACCTGATTGTAATAGATTTTATTGCTACATTCTCCGACTGCATATAAACCTTCGATTACTTCATCTTTCTCATTAGTAACCTGGAACAGATTATTTGTTTTTACACCGCCCAATGTTCCCAAAGTAACCGGAACGACCTGCAAAGCATAGAATGGACCTTCATCATAGGCGACAAGATAATCTGCATTCTTTCCAAACTGTTCATCAACACCCTTTTCACAATAAACGTTGTAGTTTTCGATTGTCTTTGCCAATGTTGCCGGATCTGCACCCATGGCCGTTGCCAACTCTTCGATGGTCTCTCCTTTGACGACATCCGCTTGGTTAACTACTTCATCCAAAGCAGCCAAACGCTCTGCATCTTCAGTGCTGATGATCTGCCAGGCAATTTCAGCATATCCGATTGCTCCGGCAAGATAAGCGACATCTTCACGGACAAATCTTTCACCGTTCTCATTGACATAAATTGAATCACGGTATCCGTTAGATGAACTCAATAGTTTTGTTGCAGATGCTGTTACAGCACTGAAACCGGCACCGATGACCCAGGCTTCATCATAAGGAACTCCGCCGACTTCCATGACCATTCTGATTCCATCTCCCGTTGCTCCGACGCTGGCGCTGGATAGATCGGCATATTTATAATATGAAGCATCAACCATTTCCTGCAGCATCTCTGGACTATGCGCAAAGCCACCTGTTGCAATAATGACAGAATCGGCATGGATCGTATATTCAGCCGTATCACTTGACGCCAAAACTCCGACTGCTTTTCCGTTTTCCATAAGGATCGTTTCACCTTTTGTACCGGTCATGATCGTAACCGAATCTCCCAAATACTTTTCTAACGCTTCGATCAGGAAGACACCGCCTCCGGAACTTCCTCTACCGCTTGCCGGAATCGGAGAAGCTGCTGCAACATGCGCTCTGTTTTCTCCACCCCAACCGAATTGACGAGGAACGGCATATTCCAACCCAACTGTTTCACCGATCCATTCTACTGTTGTGATCAGCTCATCGTTAAGTTCATAAATACGATCTTTATTTGGAAATTCGGATTCAATCAAACTATCTCTTGCCTCATCCTCGATCCAATACTTAGATACCGCTTCCGGTGTATCGTTAAATCCGATAGCCTGCTGATAAATCGTTCCACCCGCGATGATTGCTCCACCTGAAAGCTTTGTTGAACCGCCTGTCTGTTCTAATTTTTCAAGAACGATTACAGAAGCTCCTTTTTCCATTGCGCCAGCTGCCGCTGCAAGACCGGCTCCGCCTGCTCCTACAACAACGATATCGCATTCCAATTCAATTTTTTCTTTTTCAACTTCTTTTTCTGTCTTGTTCTTCAGCAATTCAAGATCAGCTCCGGCTTCCGCCAAAGCATTTTCTACTGCCGCAAGAATTCCATCGGAAGTCATGGTAGCGCCCGAAACAGCATCTACTGCCAAGGACTGAGCTTCCAAGATCCGCTGCGGCATTTTTTCCAGTGCAGGATCACTGATACCGCTTGTTTCACTGTGACTGACGATCTGAATGCTTTCGATTTCAAAGTCACTTACTGTAACTGCTACTTCGATCTCGCCATTTCTTCCATCTCCGATTCCCTTGTAAGTACCGGCTGTATAAACCGCTTTTTCATCACTCAGATCCTGAGATGATTCATTGGATGTGCATGCCGCAAGATTGAAAATCAAGAACACGCTGATTAATAAATTTAAAACTTTTCTCATCTTTCCCTCCATAAACTAGAATTCATTCTAGTATTGATTCTATTATAGTTTAATCGCTTGTTTGTGAAATGTCAATCAAAAGATATTGATTTTCAGTAAAAAATGGCAAAATTAAAAAGTTCACGCCTGATTGACATGAACTTTCATTCTTTTAATCCTTGTAAATACATCTTTAAGATCCTGCTTGTCATTTCATTCAAATCAAAGGATCCATCTGAAAAGATCCAGCGCATCCTGACTCCCAGCGCAACGGTTGCAATATCAACAGATGCAAGGAAACTATTCAGATCTTTTGAAAAAACATGATTTTCGATTCCTTTTCGGAGCTGCTGCTCGATCATCAGATTAATTGGCCGATCTTTATTTGTGGTGGCCAAAATAGAATTAATACTGAGATTTTTATTGTTGCTTCCATAAAAAGCGCTCACGATATCGATTCCTTGATCAATCAGAAATTGATTATATCCCTGATAGATTTCAAGTATTGCTTGATCCGGATCATCACTCAATTTGATATGATTCCTTTCAAAATAATCCCCGGCCTGATCAAACAGACCAAATATCAAAGATTCTTTGCTGTCATAAAAGTGATAAAAACTCCCGATTGCCACTTGCGCATGCTTACAGATCATTGAAACTGTCGTCGCTTCATATCCATGATCCTTAAATAAACTGATTGCTGTTTCATATATTTTTTCCTTTGTCTTCTTGCTTTTCATCGCTCTTGTCATTTTTTCTTCACTCATGATCGATTCCTCTATTCTAATTAAGCTTTTTCATCATACCATATTTTTTTCAATATTTCACTCAAAATAGAATCATTTTAGAATAAATTTAAAAAACACAGATTTTCAACAGGAATTTAAAAGAGATCAATCGTTAAAGACTGACCTCTTTTGATTCATATCAATTTATTACAATTATCATTAAATATGGCGAGCCGTTATATTTCCGGCATGAATAGCAGTTTGAATATTCAATGGATGATCACATCCTACCGCATGAACATCGAATCCTGCATTTGCCAATTCATCAGCCAGTTGCATATTCGGAACAAAATTCCAAGCTTCGATGACTGTCTGACAAGGAATCGTTGTTTCAAGACCATCTGCTTGATTCATGACGATCGTTATACCTTCTTCTGTAATTTCTTTAACTTCAGCTTCATTGAAAATTCTTACGCCTTTTGAATACAGATAAGGCAATGTGAATTTTCTTACCCAAATTGATTGACCCATATCAATATCTGCTGCTGTGTTTGGATTGATCAAATCGACCTTTTTGCCGGCTGCCAACAAATAAGAGCACAAATCAATTGCCTGAACATCGGCACCACATACAACAACACGATCTTTTACTTCATTCAAATTGAAGTTTTCAATGCCCATGACATTAACTGCATTAGTTCCTGTTAACTTCGATTCTCTTGCTCCGCCAACTGCCACTAAGACAACATCCGGATTCGCTTCTTTGACTTTATCAACAGTTACTTCAGTTCCTGTCACAACTTGAACTCCCTTGATTTCCTGTTGATGTACAAGATAATCCTTTAAATCATTGAATCGTTCATGATTGCCTTTATAAGCGGCAACGATCGGCAACAATCCGCCAAGCTGGTTGTTCTTTTCATAAAGGGTAACAGTATGTCCTCTCTCTGCTGCGATTCTTGCCGCTTCCATTCCGGCAGGACCTCCACCGATAACCATGACATTTTTCTTTTCTTCAGCCGGCAATACCTGATATCCTTCCGGCATCTCTTCTGTATAAGCGTACTGAGTCGTTGCATTAACACGACACTTTTCCGGTTCGCCATTAACCGGTTTTGAGTGACAGAATAAGCACTTTGTACAAGGTGCAATCTCGTCTCTCTTGCCGGCCTCTAATTTGTTAGGAAGTTCCGGATCAACGACAAGCGGACGATTCATGAAAACCAAATCGATTTCACCATCTGCAATCGCCTTATTGATCATATCCGGAGCAAGACGAACATCCATATTGGCTGCACATCCTACCGGAAGATTTGTAACCTTTTTAATTTCTTTTGCAGCAGGCATAAAGGAAGCAACACCGGAATGACTTCCATCCAATAATCCACCGAAATGCTTTTCATAATCAAAGGTCGTTCCATATCCACTCAAGCCATTTGCTTTATAAACGACATGATGCACATCCGGAGCATAGCAGTTTGCTTCCATACCCGGAGTTCCTACGCGGATCTGAATCGCATCGGCTCCTGCCTCTTCCAAAACCTTGGCAAGATATTTCGCTTCTTCAACGGTGATATAAGTATCACTATTTCCTAAAGCGATATCGTTTTCTTCAACTGCGTTGATCAAAGTAAAGATACCGAAATCAGGTCCGGTCTGTGTTCTGATCTCTTCAATGATTTCTTTAAACAAGCGCGTTCTGTTTTCATTATTCTGCGCTCCGTATTCATCTTCTCTGAAGTTGCGGCTACGAGATAAGAACTGATTCAAAACATCGGTAGTTGCACCTTTCATTTCAACCATATCAAATCCTGCTTCTTTTAAACGAGCGACAGCTTCACCACATTCTTTGACGATGGCCTTAACTTCTTCTGTAGTATATTCATTGACCTGTGTCTGTGGGGAAAGCGGACTTCCCAATCCGAACTGAACACCACACAAGGCACCACCCTGATGCAGACGATCAGACATCTTTTTCCCTTCGATGATTCCCTGTTCACTGGCCTCTGTGCCATTAGTTAATCCGAATCCGCTCAAAGTTCCTGTTTCCAGAATAACCAAAGCGGCTCCACCGTCTGCAATCATACCATAGTAATCCAAGGCATTCTGACTCATTTCTTTTGAACCTCTCGGCATCGTATCCGATCCGGCTGCAGCCTTGACGATTCTGTTTCTGAGCTTAAGCGGTCCAACCTGAATCGGACTGAAAATTGCAGAAACATCATTTGAATAGGCATCATAAGATTCATCCTGTGGATTCAATTCATTGCTTACAATGATTTGATTAATTATTTCATTATTCCCACTTTCCGAATTCTCTGATGATGTAGAACAAGCCCCTAACAGAGTTGTAGCCGCAAGACCCAAACCTGTAGCAGCAGTTCCCTTAAGAAAATCTCTTCTTGAAATCTTACTCATAAATTTCGTACCTCCTATTCTTGATTATACATCTTGTGAATAGAATAACATATTAAGTCGATATTAAATTTATCTGTGAAATTTCAAACAAACATTAAGAAAAATTAATATTTACTACCATTAATTAGTTAAAAAAAGAACCTTGTTCCCAAGGCTCTGTCATTCAAATATATATCCCTTTCCCCAAACATTTTTCATATGTTTCGGTTCGGATGGATCCTCTTCTATTTTCTTTCTGAGATTATGCATATGAACCGTTACCGTTCTCACATCCCCATAGCTGTCTTTTCCCCAAATAATTTTATATAGTTCCTCAGACGTATAATAAGTATTTGGATTTTGCATAAGCAAGGCAAGAATGCGATATTCTATCAAAGAAAGATTAATCGTTTCATTCTTTTTGATCACTGCATGTGTTCCCGCGTCCAATACAAAATCACTGCATATCAACTGATTTAGAGAATTCGCAACGACATCATGCTTGGCTCTTCGAATATTTGCCTGAATTCTTGCCGCTAAAACCTTGTTATCAAACGGCTTGACAATAAAATCATCTCCACCCGCTTCCAATGCCTTAACAATAGTATCGCTATCATCCAGACAGCTGATGAAAATAATCGGACAGTAATGAATTTCTCTTAATCGTGTACACAAATCAATCCCATTTACATCCGGAAGAAGAATATCCATCAAGATGACATCAAATGCATCTCTTGCAGCATAAAGTGCTTCACCGGCATTTTTTGCCCATGTCACTTCATAGCTGTTCTCTTGTCCCAGATAATATCGAATGATCTTCGCAATAATTTCATCATCTTCCACTAACAAAACTCGGGTCATATTTCTCCCTCCGTTTTTATTATAACACAGAATTTTCAATTTCTTCTCTTAGTTTTTCTTTACATTTATCCCTCTTATCTATTATGATAGAAACATGGAAAAGAAATTATTGAAATTAAATCTTATTTTATTCTCATCATTTGTCTTCGTCATTACCGCATGCTCTGTTCTTTTAAACAATATGACGCCAATCATTAGAACAGAAGATCCGCTAAATGAACAGATATTAAACACTTATTATACGATTGAGGTTTCCGATTCTGAAAATCATTATTCTTTTTACTGTGAAGAATTTCCGGATACACTTACTTTATTGGTAATCAACTCACAGAAATCGGATGTTTTTTTCAATGGTTCGTTAATCAAAAACCCCGGTTATTCTTTTCGTCGGCCGCTCATCATCGACCTGACCAAAGAAAATTACGATGAAGAGAATCATAAAATACACTTCACAGTTGAAACAAGCGGCAATCCTAAAAAAATTCGATTGTATTTGGGCAATTTAGAACAAATGCAGCATGCGATCAACTCTTTCGATTTTTTGACAACCATGAGCGTCGGCGTTTTAATCGCCATGTTGATCAATGGCTGTTCATTAGCTTTATTCAAACACAGTGAAAAATACATATCCTATTATTGTTTGTATATTTTCATTCTCTTTATTTGGACGTTAAGCGGTTCCAGCATTTCTGCATTGGAACCAATTCAATCTTTTTTAACTAAATTAAATTCCTATATGTACGGTCTTTTGATGATCACCGGCTCGCTTGTTTGTTTTAAAATTTCCGATATTTCTCTATCTAAATTTAAATCAGAAAATCCGCTTTTAATCGTTTTATTTTTCATCATCTTACAGATTCCATTTCAGTTTCTGTCTAACTCTCTATCGGATATATTGAAATTCAGTTTCTCTTTACCCGGTATCATAGCATTGACTTTATATGCCAACAGAAAAAACAGAATGTCTTATCTGCTGCTGTTTTCATATGCCGTTACAATGGGTCTGCGTCTGCTGCCGCAGCTCGCTGATAAAGGCTTGTTCACCGAAAATCTGATCATGTCAAGCTTACGTGCTTCTCATATATTTGATATGCCTTTTGCCTTTTTCTGTTTGATCACAATCAATTATCGATTTGCACAAGCTTTTAAGAAATCCGAAAATCAAGCAGTTCTGCTTGAGGAAATGAATCAGGAATTGGATAAAAAGGTAGAAGCAAGAACACAAGAGCTCGTCCTTGCCGAAGCAACCCGCCACAACATGATGACAAATGTTTTCCACGATTTAAGAAGTCCGCTGTTTGTTCTTAACGGATGTTTAGATATGATGAAAGAAGATCAAGGGAATCAGGAAACGATCGGCATTATGAAAGAGAGACTGGGTTATATCACGCAATTGGTTGTAGATTTATTTCTGATTGCCAAACTGGAAGATAAGAAAGTTCTATTCAATTATGATCAGATTAATCTCACCCAAATCGTACGGGATACACTTGCTTCATTTAAAGTTTTGGCATATGAAAAAGAAATCATCTTTCAATCAGATCTTGAAGAATCTGTTTTCTGTTGGGGAGATCCGATTCGAATTTCTCAGGCAATCTCCAATTTGATTACCAATGCCATTATCTATACACAAAAAGGTGGAAAGATCACCGTACGGTTAACCGCAGACAAAAAGTATTCTTTTCTTTCCGTCACCGATACCGGAAAAGGAATCAAAGAAGAAGACCTGGATAAAATATTTACGAAATATTATATAGTTCAAGACAACGGAAACAAGAAGTCGAGCGGGCTTGGACTTTCTATTGCCCAGGAAATCATCAAGCAACATCAAGGTCAGATTACTGTAATAAGTAAGCTTGATCACGGCTCAACATTCACCATTCAGTTACCGATATTAGAAAAAGGGGATTAACAATTCCCCTTTCTTTTTACCATCGATTCATATTTTTATGATGCTTTTGCAGATAAACCTCTTTTAATTCTTCAACCGATATACCATAGCACAGTAAAATATCATTATAATACATCATGACATCGCACATTTCTTCGATGAAATGTTTCCTGACTTTTGGATCGTCCATGATCTCTGAAATCCCTTCTTTTTTCATGATATCTGCCATTTCACCACATTCAATCATCATCCACAGCAGTTTATTCTTTCCTTCATCCGGCCCTATCTTTTCCCATTGATCTTTATATTTCTCTTGCAGTTCTTTCTGTATTTCCTGCATTTGTCTCAATCCGAAATCTTCCATCATTTTCTCCTTTTTAAATCATTATACTCTGTATCATCCTCATTTAAAATATAAAAATCAGAATTCTTATTTAATAAGAGAAAAATCAATGTCTTACGAATTTCTTTGTTATCCTTCCATTTCTTCATCTAAACTATCACAATTAATCATTACCTCTTACATAGTGAACTCATTGAATAGTCCTGCTCACAATGTAATTCTCCGCACAAACTTTCCTCAACCACCTCACTATGATGTGGTTTTCTTATACAAAAAGGATATCGCCATTTAAACGATATCCCTTCTTCAATTTATGCTGTTGCTTTTCCGCCTTCAAGAACTTCTTTAGGAAGAGTATCTTCTTCTTTCAGATTTCTGATACGGATTTCCTCACGGATCTCATCGGCACGCTCCATGATCTTACGTGTTGATTCACGATCGAATCCGGAACCGGTTCCGGCCGGAATCAACTTACCGATAATAACATTTTCTTTCAAACCGACTAAACCGTCGACTTTTCCCTTAATGCTTGCTTCCGTCAGGACTTTTGTTGTTTCCTGGAAGGATGCAGCAGATAAGAAGCTGTCTGTTTCTACAGAAGACTTAGAAATACCTAGCAAGGTCGGTCCGAATACAGCAGCCTGTTTTCCTGCCAATAAGGCATGCATATTGATTTCTGTGATTGCATTCAGACTCAGCTGCTGACCGGCACTTAATCCGGTTTCACCGCCATCAATAACAATGACTTTTCTCAACATCTGGCGGATCATGACTTCGATATGCTTATCGGAAATATCAATACCTTGGGACGCATATACCTTCTTGACTTCCTTCAGGATATATTTCTGCGCCTCAAGAACACCGGCAACTTCCAATAGTTCTTTCGGATTAGACTGTCCTTCTGTCAGCTTATCGCCGGCAGTTACATGACTTCCGACTTTCAGCCATGAGCGGATCGTCTGCGACAAGTCAGCTTTGTGTTCAATGCTTTCCTTATCATTTGTGACAACGATCTTCGTACCCATATGGTTTTCAAGTTCGCTGATTTCTGTGATTTCTCCATCAATTTTAGATAACAGAGCTGCATGCTTAGGGCAGCGTGCTTCAAACAATTCTTCTACACGAGGAAGACCTTGTGTGATATCTCCGCTGTCGCCGCCGGCAACACCACCTGTATGGAAAGTACGCATGGTCAGCTGAGTACCCGGTTCACCGATTGACTGAGCAGCCATGATACCGATTGATTCACCGTTTTCGACAAGCTTGCCTGTTGCCATATTGCGTCCATAACACTTGCGGCATACACCATGCTGGCAATCACAAGTGAAAGTATTGCGGATATAAGCTTTTGTTACACCGGCATTAACGACTCTTGCAGCCATCTGCTCGTCCATATAAGTATCTGCCTCATACAAAACTTCATTTGTATTTGGATCCACGATATCACGGGTAATATATCTTCCGACCAAGCGTTCTGCCAAGCCTTCGATTTCCGTATTGTTCTTTCTGTCAACAATTGCTTCGATTTCATATTCACGATCTGTTCCGCAATCATCTTCATAAACGACCACATCCTGAGCAACATCGACAAGTCTTCTTGTCAGATATCCTGATTCCGCTGTCTTCAACGCCGTATCAGTCAAACCTTTACGCACGCCGTGTGTACCGATAAAGAACTCAGATACACTCATTCCTTCACGGAATGATGAATAGATCGGGACCTCAATGATGCTCGGCTGATAATCCCCTCCTGCCTTAGCCTGAGCCGGGCGAGCCATCAAGCCACGCATACCGGCAAGCTGAGTAAAGTGAGATTTATTACCACGGGCACCGGAAACAGCCATCATGTTGATCGGGTTCTTACGAGCCATGCTGTTCATGACATCATCTCCGACCTGATCTTTAATATCATTCCACAATTTTGAGAAGTGTTTTTCCCATTCAGGCAAAGTTAATTTACCACGTTTGAGAAGCTTCTGCAAAACTGCTGCCTGCTGACGGCCATATTCAACATATTTCTGTTTGTTCGGTGCAACATTGATATCGGATAAAGATACCGTCATACCGGCAATCGTTGAATATTCAAATCCCATGTCTTTGATTCGATCCAGGATCGTACTTGATCCAGGAGTCTTGTAGCGTTCAAATACTTCTGCAATAACTTGTCCCAGCTGCTTCTTGCCAAGCTCTTTGCTGAGCGGCATTGCAGCAACAGCTTCCTTGATATTGCATCCCATCTTAACGAATGAGCTGTCCGGAGTTCTCTTTAAATTCTTATCCGATACTTCATTCAAATATGGGAAATCACTCGGGAACATTTCATTGAAAATGACTTTTCCCGGTGTTGTAATCAAATACATCTTATTCTGCTCTTCTGTAAAACATTCTTTATTTAGGGCAGAACCTTTCAAGGCAATACGGGTATGAAGATGGATCATCTTGCTTTGATAAGCCATATGAACTTCATTGACATCTTTAAATACATGTCCCTCGTTATCACCGAAACGCTTCCACATCTTAGCGGCTTCATGATCGCCGAGCTTATCTAATAATTCGGCCTTGTTATAGAATTCCTGGGCAGTTTCTTCCATGTTCAGATAGAAGTTACCGATAACCATATCCTGTCCTGGAGTAACGATCGGTTTTCCATCTTTCGGTCCCAAGATGTTGTTGCTCGCAAGCATCAGTACCTCTGCTTCAGCACGAGCTTCCGGAGACAATGGAAGATGCACAGCCATTTGGTCACCATCGAAGTCGGCATTAAATCCGGTACATACTAACGGATGCAGACGAATCGCACGTCCTTCAACCAATTTCGGCTCAAATGCCTGAATACCTAATCTATGCAAGGTTGGAGCACGGTTCAAGAAAACCGGGTGGTTGTCAATAACCTGTTCCACAACATCCCAGACACGCGGATCCTGTCTGTCGATCAGCTTTTCAGCTGTCTTCGGATTTCCCGCAATACCCTGGTTTACGATCTCATTGATGACAAACGGCTTATAAAGCTGAATAGCCATTTCGCGAGGAAGACCGCACTGATACATTTTTAGATCCGGTCCTACCGCAATAACAGAACGTCCGGAGAAGTCAACACGCTTACCTAACAAGTTCTGTCTGAAACGTCCCTGTTTACCTTTTAAGCTATGGCTTAAAGATTTCAAAGCGCGTCCACCTGCTCCTGTGATTGGTTTTGAACGACGTCCGTTATCGATCAGAGCATCAACAGATTCCTGAAGCATACGCTTTTCGTTCTGAACGATGATAGCCGGAGTTCCCAACTCAAGCAGCTTTTTCAAACGGTTGTTACGGGTAATGACTCTTCGATATAGATCATTCAAGTCAGATGTCGCAAAACGGCCGCCATCCAACTGCAACATTGGTCTTAGATCAGGCGGAATAACAGGAAGTACATTCATAACCATCCATTCCGGACGATTATCAGAATTCAGGAAAGCATCAATGGTTTCAAGGCGCTTGATCAATTTCTTGCGTTTATCGCCTTTTGATCCTTCCAATTCTGCCATTACTTCATCATGTTCCTTTTGAAGATCCACTTTTTCAAGCAGAGTTCGTACAGCTTCGGCACCGGTCTGAGCCACAAAGCTTCCCGGTCCGTAAATCGCTGTATATTCACGATACTGTCTTTCAGATAAAATCTGCTTTTCTTCTAAATCAGTATCCAGTGGATCGGTAACGACCCAGGATACAAAATAGACAACTTCTTCCAATTGCTTTGGAGGAATATTCAATAACAGACTCATTCTTGATGGGATACCGCGCAAATACCAAATATGTGCTACCGGTGCAGCCAATTCGATATGTCCCATTCTTTCACGGCGCACACTGCTCTTTGTGATCTCAACGCCACATCGATCGCAGATAACACCTTTATAACGTACTTTTTTATATTTTCCGCAATAGCACTCCCAGTCTTTTGTCGGACCGAAAATGCGTTCGCAGAATAAACCGTCACGCTCCGGTTTTTGAGAACGATAGTTGATCGTTTCAGGTTTTTTCACTTCTCCGTAGGACCATTGTCTAATTCTTTCAGGAGACGCCAGTCCCAATTGAATCGCAGAAAAATTATTTACACTCATCTTACGACCTCCTACATTTCATCATAATCATCGATGCCGGCAACGGCAGCTTCCGGAAGATCATCGATCGTTTCTGCATCTTCTGAGTGATCCCCCAGATTCAGCTCGGATTCATCTACTATAACTTCAGCATTTACTACGCTTTCTGTCGCAATTTCATCCCCATCGATCTTTTCCATATCGACTTCATTGCCCGCTTCATCAAGCATCTTCACATCAATTGCCAAAGCCTGAAGTTCATGCTTCAAGACTCTGAAGGATTCCGGAATTCCCGGCTCAGGAAGTTCTTTACCTTTAATGATTGCTTCATATGTCTTGGTACGTCCATTGATATCATCCGACTTAACTGTCAGGATTTCCTGCAATGTATGGGCAGCACCATAAGCTTCAAGTGCCCAAACTTCCATTTCTCCGAATCTTTGACCACCGTTTTGTGCCTTACCGCCTAACGGCTGCTGTGTTACAAGACTGTATGGTCCGGTTGCACGGGCATGCAGCTTATCATCAACCATGTGCGCCAGCTTGATCATATACATGACACCCACAGAAATTCTCTCATCGTATGGTTCTCCGGTCTTACCGTCATACAAGATCGTCTTTCCGTCTTCGCTCATCTGAGCTTCATCCATAATGGCACGAAGTTCTTCATTGCTGATACCGTCAAATACCGGTGTTGCAAACTTCACGCCAAGCTTTTTAGCCGCGAATCCCAAATGAATTTCCAGAACTTGTCCGATATTCATACGAGACGGTACACCGAATGGGTTCAACATGATATCAACCGGTGTTCCATCCGGCATATACGGCATATCTTCAACCGGCAGGATCTTGGAAATAACACCTTTATTTCCATGTCTTCCGGCCATTTTATCACCTTCGGAAATCTTACGTTTCTGAACGATATATACTTTTACGACTTCATTGACTCCCGGTGGAAGATCGTGTCCCTCAGAACGTTTGAAAATACGGATCGAGTGAACGATTCCGGCACCGCCATGCGGAACTTTCAATGAATTGTCGCGAACTTCTCTTGATTTCTCTCCGAAGATTGCAAGCAGCAGCTTTTCTTCCGGAGAAATTTCGCTTTGTCCTTTCGGTGTAACCTTACCGACAAGGATATCGCCTTCTTTAACCTCAGCACCGATCATAACGATACCGCGTCCATCCAGATTGCGGCATGATGCTTCAGAAACATTCGGAATATCACGAGTGATTTCCTCCGGTCCCAGCTTTGTTTCACGGCATTCGATTTCATATTCTTCAATATGAATCGAGGTATAGACATCTTCTTTAACCATTCTTTCGCTCATGATGATCGCGTCTTCATAGTTATATCCATGCCATGTCATAAAGGCAATTGTTACATTTTGGCCCAGTGCCAATTCACCATGATCCATCGATGGACCATCCGCTAAAATATCCCCGCGTTCAACACGTTCTCCGTGTTTTACGATCGGACGCTGATTCAAACAGGTTCCGCTGTTTCCTTTTTGGAATTTGACAAGATCATAAACCTTTTCATTGCCGTCATCTTCCGCAACGATGATCTTTTGAGCATCGACATACTGAACGACACCATCTCCGGTCGCAACACAGGCAACACCTGCATCACGGGCAATTCTGTGCTCAATACCAGTTCCGACATAAGGACTTGTCGGTTTAAGTAGCGGAACAGCCTGACGTTGCATGTTTGCACCCATCAAAGCACGGGTACAGTCATCGTTTTCCAAGAATGGAATACAAGCTGTCGCAACAGATACGATCTGTTTTGGGCTGACGTCCGCCAGTTCGACCTGATCACGATGAACGAGGATCGTTTCTCCGGCTTTACGGGCAACGACTTCTTCATTGACCAAGCGGCCATCTTTGACCTCGTTTGCCTGAGCAATGATATAGTCATTTTCTTCATCAGCACTCAAATAAACAGCATCTTCAGTTACAATACCGCCTTCCTTAACAAGTCGATACGGTGTCTGAATAAAGCCATACTCGTTAATGCGAGCATAAGTTGTCAGATTGGAAATCAATCCGATATTTGGACCTTCCGGAGTCTCGATCGGACAGATACGGCCATAGTGCGAGTTATGTACATCTCGTACTTCAAATCCAGCTCTTTCACGAGTCAGACCTCCCGGTCCCAATGCCGAAATACGGCGCTTATTCGTAAGCTCTGCCAGTGGATTCTGCTGATCCATAAACTGAGAGAGCTGAGAACTTGAGAAAAATTCTTTGATTGCCGCTGTTAAAGGGCGAATATTTGTCAACTGTTTCGGTGTCAAAGAACCGATTTCATTGATGGACATTCTCTCCTTAACAACTCTTTCCATACGGGACAAACCGATTCTGAATTGATTTTGCACCAATTCTCCGACAGTACGGATACGACGGTTGCCCAGCATATCGATATCATCTTCTCGACCGACACCATCCATCAAGTTCAATGTATAGCTGTAGCAGGCATACATATCGCTCATCGTGATCGTTCTCATCTGATTGATCGGATCGGTCGCAATGACACGAATCGGATTTTCACAATCAGCTGTTGTAGAAACGTTGATAACCTGCACCGCACATCCAACAAGCCATGCCGTCAGTTTCTCACCGTTTTTAACACGGTTCATTACAGCATTTTCTTCTGAAGAAGTCAGCTTTGATACTTCTGCGTCCGGAATATAACGGGCACAAACCAATTCATCATCAGCCATGTAGTCATTTCCGTTTTCATCGCTTATGCGACCCAAAACATATAATCTCTGGCCGTAATTCAAGACAGAGGAAACATTGCTTCCATCCAACTTGACCGGCTTTGCAACGATCTGAGCATAAACCTTAACTTCTTTTACTTCTTTCGCAAGCTTTTCGATATCGGCTTCAGTAAGAACCGTTCCGATTCCAAGCGTACCGAAAGAACATTCAACATCATTAGCCAAAATACGTCCCAAAAGGGCTTCTGTCCAATCTGTTGACATCATTGCCGTTGTCGGGTGCGAGAAATTATGATCAAATGGGAATGCCTCAATATGAGATCCTTTACTTAATTCTTCCTTCAAGACATTTCTTTCCACTTTTGTAATGAAAGTTCCCTTAGGATAGATCACACTTCCATCGGCCCCGCGAACATCTTCCGCAGTATAGTTTCCTTCCATTCGATCAGGAAGACCTAATTTCTTATTAACTTTATAACGTCCGGCCTTATTCAAATCATATCTTCTATGATCAAAGAACTTGGCATTCATTAAAGTTATGGAACCATCTAAAGTAGGTACTTCATCCGAGCGCTGATTTTCATACATGACCAAAAGCGCTTCATTTGTCGTTCTTACTTTATCTGCAGCCAATGTATTGCAGATTTCTTCATAATTTCCAAAGAAAGCCGTATACATAAGCATATAAAGATTCAAAAACTCTCTCTCTTCATTCTCGACCACAACATCTTCATTGACCGGAAGTCCAAGCGATTTCAAGAATGTCTTGAAGTGTTCTGTCGCGAAACCATCTTCGCTCTTTTCAAGATTCAAAGACATACCGATTGCCTTGAACAAGATCGTAGACAAGATCTTACGCTTTCTGTCTACCGACATATTCATCAATCTTCCCAGCGCACTCTTCTTGGCATCTGTCATAAACTCAAGCCAAGTTCCGCGGCTCGGAATCAATTCGGAATTATAGCTGACCTTGCCTGTCTTTTCTTCCGTTACAACTTCATAATAAGCTCCCGGAGAACGAACGATCTGAGAGACGATGACACGTTCTGCACCATTGATGATGAAAGTTCCGGTTTCTGTCATCAAAGGGAATTCCCCTAAAAATACTTCTTCTGTTTTGTTTAGAACTTCACCGGTAGCATTATCTACCATTTCCAGTTCCATTTTCGCTCTTAGCGGTGCTGTATAGTTTGCCTCGCGATACTTACACTCGCTAACCGAATATTTTGGCGTACCGAATTCATAACTGATAAACTTCAGATTGATGTTTCCACCATAGTTTTGGATAGGATAAATGTCCTCAAACACCTCTCTTAAACCTTCTTTGCAAAGCCACTCATATGAAGCTGTCTGAACCTCAACCAAATCAGGCAGATCAAGAGTGCCGCTTACCTTGGAATAATCCCGGCGCTGAGCTTTTTTACCTAACTGAACAATACGGTAACCTTGATTTGTTTCCATGAACGCCATCCTTTCTACAAGCGTCAATAACGCACAAAAAGGCGCTATTAACCCTATTTTTATATTAATATGCAGTTTATTATACTACCAAAATTCTGATGTTTTGTCAATTGTTTTTCGTCGCTTTCAAGACATGATATCCTTTTTCTTTATTGATCGTATCACAATTGCCGAAAATCGATGCAATCTTTTCTTGAGCGCTATTTGCCCCCTGCTGTTTTCGGATCACAACATAAAGCGTTCCATTTTCATTGAGATGCTCATAGCTCTCTTCAAACATTGCATAGATCACATTTTTCCCGGCCCGGATCGGTGGATTGGTAATGATTGCATCAAACTTCTCTTCTACATTTGAAAAACGATCCGAAATCCGCACATCGCAATCTGTTTTGTTTTTCTTACAGTTGATTTTTGCCAGCTCAACCGCTCGCGGATTCACATCGCACATGATGATCTCACTATTTGGATAATGACGCTTCATCACGATCCCGACAGGACCATATCCGCATCCAAGATCCAATATCCGTTGACCGAGAGATTCATTTTCAAGCGTCTTCAATAAGACCCAGGTCCCAAAATCGACTTCATTTTTGCAAAAAACCCCATTATCTGTCGTAAACACATAATTAAAGCTCGAAAACCGGAAAGAAAATTCCTTCCGGTTTTGTGGTAATTGACGATTGTCTGTAAAATAATGACTCATTAAATCGCCTCCGATTCGAGCACCGACTAAGCGGTGAGTTTTTATTGTCTGGTTAAAACTTATTTAATTTCAACAGATGCACCGGCAGCCATCAATTTTTCTTTGATTTCTTCAGCTTCTTCCGGCTTGATGTTTTCCTTGATTGGAGATGGGCACTTATCTACTAATCCCTTAGCTTCAACAAGACCTAAACCTGTGATTTCACGTACAGCCTTGATGACAGCAACTTTAGTAGCACCAACATCTTTCAAGATTACAGATACTTCTGTAGGTCCTGTAGCAGCAGCCTCAGCAGGTGCAGCAGCAACAGCAACAGGAGCAGCAGCTGTAACACCGAATTCTTCTTCGATTGCCTTTACAAGTTCGTTCAATTCCAAAATTGTCATCTCTTTAAGAGAATCGATAATTTCCTGATTTGTTAATTTAGCCATTTTAATTTTCCTCCTAAATGTTCTTAAGCAGCAGCTTCCTCAGCTGGTGCGCTTTCGTTTCCTTCATTTCCCTTGTCTGCAATTGCTTTAACTGCACAAGCAAATGAACGGGTAGGTGACTGCAAGCAGCTCAGCAACATAGAAAGCATTCCTTCTTTGTTTGGCAAGCTTGCCAGTTCTTGGATCGTGTTGACATCGACGACTTTACCTTCGACAACACCACCTTTAAGAACCAATTTCTCGTGTGTCTTAGCAAACTTCGCCAAAACACGGCTTGGAGCTACTGCGTCTTCGCTGAATGCGATCGCATTAGGTCCGCTCAGACTTTCTGATAGTCCGCCAAATCCAGCAGCTTCAGCAGCACGCGCCGCAAGCGAATTCTTGTAAACCTTGAATTCAACTCCTTCAGCACGAAGATTTCTTCTAAGCTCTGTAACTTCGGCAACAGTAAGTCCACGATACTCGACAACAACAGCAGAATCACTATGACTGAACTTTTCAGTGATTTCATTAACGACTTGCTGTTTCTGTTCCAAAATCGTTTGATTCATGTCTTACTCCTCCATTTTTCTATGTCACAATATACCTAATAAAAACCCGCACAAAGACAGCACGGGTTTGAAAGTTTCTAAGCTCTTTCTCTACCTCGGTAACATGATTAAGCACAAGGCCGTTACTGTCTATGGTATATTGAGTACAACTAAATTTTAACAGCTATTT
>CAZUVT010000001.1:0-43422 GCA_964623925.1 uncultured Erysipelotrichaceae bacterium | reverse complement strand
TGTGATCTGGTCGCTGAGATAGTTCTGGATTGTATAAGGCAATACAAAGTAACCGGAAGAATATACCGACATTGATGAATTACTCAATGATCTGAAAAAGTGAAAAAGACAAAATATAAAGTCAAAATTACCACACAATTTAAAAAGGATTATAAGTCGGCAATAAAACGGAACTTAAGAATCAAGTTGTTGGATGATGTTATTTATTCTCTTGCAATGGGTGTTCCTTTAGCAGAAAAAAATAAAGATCATGCTTTATCAGGAGGTTGGATAGGGTATCGAGAATGTCACATTCAACCTGATTGGCTTCTTATTTATTGTATCAAAAACGATATTCTTGTTTTAACATTAGCGCGTACTGGATCTCATAGTGACTTATTCGATTAGTAATTCAATTAAAAATATCTTCTTTGAAAGAATTATTTTCAAAGAAGATATTTTTTATATATTTATTTTTTCAAGATTTCTCTAGTCACAACACTCCCCAACAACAATCCTGCTGCTGCCGGCACAAAGATCATGCTTGATGGCGGAATCATTTCTTTTCTGGTTTGACCCTTCTCATCAACTATGACATTCTGCTTGATCGGCTGTTCCTTTGAAAAAACCACTTTGATCTTTCGTGTATAATTTCGCTTCCTAGCCAATTGACGAAGTGCTTTTGCCAAAGGATCCATGGAAGTCTTGTCCAGTGTAGTCACTTCCAGACAGCTTGGATCCAAACGATTTGCCATGCCAAGAGATGTGATGCATGGAATCTTTCGATAAGCACACATCTGAATCAGATCCATCTTGGATGTAATCGTATCGATGGCATCAATCACATAATCCAAGTCAAACTCATCCAACAGATCTTGAAAGCTTTTATCAAAGAAACGATGAATGCAAATGACTTCGCATTCCTTGTTGTAGCTTAAGATACGCTCTTTCATCGCTTCGCATTTATCTTGACCGATCGTGCTTTCATCGGCCATGATCTGACGATTGAGATTGCTGGAGGCAACTGTGTCCGCATCTACCAGAATCAATCGACCGATGCCGGAGCGTGCCAAAGATTCTGCCGCATAGCTGCCGACTCCTCCGACTCCGACAATTAAGACGGTTGCATTCTTCAGTTTATCAATTCCCGATTTGCCGATTAACAGTTCTACTCTTTTTAAAGCTTCACTCTGATTCTCCATCCAACCACCTCTTTACAGTTTCACATACCTTGTCGGAAACATTTTCTTCTGTTGCATCGAACCACTTCACAGCAAATTGATTTTTAAACCAAGTCATCTGCCTTTTCGCAAACTGACGAGAATTCTTCTGAATCAGCTCTTTGACTTCCTGAATGCTCAGATTTCCTTCAAAGTAATCTTTCCATTCCCGATAGCCGATTCCCTGCATGGCCCGATCTTCAAAAGTTTCCCCCTCTTTTAAAAGTCTTTCTATTTCTTCTTGAAGCCCGTGTTCCATCATGATCTCCACGCGCTGATTGATCCGTTCATTTAAAAGACTTCGCTCCATCGTCAAACCAATCATCAATACATCATAGATCGGTTCATGTTTCTGATTCGCTAGATTCTCGCTTTTCGTTAATTCTGAATTCTCCGCAATGCACAAGGCACGAAGTACCCTTTTGCGGTTATTCGGATGGATGGAACACGCAGTTTTTGCGTCTTTTTCCATCAGTAATTTATGCAACTCTTCATTGGTGACTCCCTGATATTTTTCTTCGATCAAATGAGAATCTTCCTCATTTTGCTGATCAAAATGATAATCATATAAAGCTGCTTTGATATACAGCCCTGTCCCTCCGGCAATGATCGGAAGATGACCGTGATCTATAATCGTATCGACGGCTCCTCTGGCATTCATCTGGAAATCATAAACACTGTAAGCTGCTTTTTTATCTAAAATATCGATGCAATAATGCGGTACACCCTGCATTTCTTCTTTGGTGATCTTTGCAGATCCGATATCCAGACCGCGATACACCTGAATCGAATCACCACTGATGATCTCTCCGTTAAATTGCTTTGCCAGATGAATCGAAAGCGAAGTTTTCCCCACTGCTGTCGGTCCGATCACGACCAGTACCTTTTTCATCGGTTAAACTCCTTCACCAATTGAGCATTGGAGATGTGAATGAATGTCGGACGCCCATGAGGACAATGGAACGGCTGTTCACATTGACTCAGCTGCACAACGACTTCCTGCATTTCTTCAATGGAAAGGACGCGATTAAATCGGATCGAGCGATGGCAGGCCATCGTTGCCAATTTATGTCGCTGAAGTTCTTCAAAGCGGATATTGCGGTCATTTTTAAACAGATCGACCACATCCTGCAAGAATTTTTGTTCATCGATCTGATTCATCCAAAGCGGCAGCTCTCTGACCATCAGACTGTTGTTGCCGAAGGACTCAAATTGAATGGAATATGGCTTAAGAACTTGATTGAATTCATCTAACCTCGATTCGATTTCCGCCGTTCCTTCTACTACAATCGGAACTAACAGATGCGTCATCACCGGATCAGCTTCCACAAACTGCTTCTGAACTTCCTCAAAATGAACGCGTTCCTGGGCGGCATGCTGATCAATGATATAAAGACCATCCTCTCCCTGCGCCAAGATGTAGCATCCATGCATCTGAGCTAAAACATGCATGGCCGGGAAAGCCGCTTTCTTTAAAAATTCTTCCGGTTGCTTTTCTTCCTGAAGCTTTGGAATGTAATCCGCTTTTTCTTCTTGGACTTCAAAATCCTTTACAAATCGTTCTGTAAATTTCTCTTTATCTTCTTGTTCATAGCTGACAGTTCCGTTAAAGTCATTACTCTTCTTAATTGTATCCGCAAAGTTTCTCGCCTCAAAAGTCGATTCTTCAAAAAGCGGTTGCATTTCCACTTTGATCTTCGGCTCTTTCAAAAGCGGATCAACAGAAGAAGAAACTGATTCCACTTCACGAGTCCTCATCGAATCTCTCAGACATCCTTCGATTGTGTCTTTGATCAGATACTCCAGCTGCTGTTCCTTGGATAATCGGATCTCCCATTTGGAAGGATGCACATTGACATCCACTAACTGTGTATCCATCTGAATGTCTAACACAACGATCGGATAGCGATCGGAAGGCATATAATCATGGAATCCTTCCAGGATCGCCTTCTGAATGCGATAATTGCGGATCATGCGTCCGTTGATAAATGTCGTAATATAATTCTTCGTAGCCCGATTCACATTCGGTAAGATCAGGGCTCCTTTTAATTGATAATCATAATCGGAGGCATCGATCTTCACGGCCTGATGAGCGGCCTCTTTACCGTAAATCGTATAAATAACTTCCAAAAGATCTCCTTTTCCCGTTGTCTTGAAGAGCTCTCTTCCATCACTGCTCATGCGAAAAGAGATTTCCGGATGACTCAGGGCAAATTTCTGCACCACATCCAGCACAAGGGAATTCTCATACTGCGGACTCTTTAAATGCTTCAGGCGGGCCGGAGTTTTCAAAAACAGGCCGCCTACGGAAATCTGAGTTCCCTGATTGGTCGGATAAGGTCTTGCCGAACTCATCTTGCCATAATTGATCTCAATGCGGGTCGAATCTTTTCCATCATTCGTTAAAAGGATGAGATTGCTGACAGAGGCAATTGAAGGCAGTGCTTCACCGCGAAATCCCATCGTATGAATCGACCACAGATCTTCTACTTTGGCAATCTTGCTGGTGGCATGACGCTCAAAAGCCAGACAGGCATCTTCTTTGTCCATTCCGCAACCATCATCAATGACTTCAATGCTTTCCAGTCCACCCTGTTTCAAAATCACTTCGATTCTTTTTGCCCCGGCATCAATGCTGTTTTCCACAAGTTCCTTTACGATCCCCTGCGGTCTTTCCACCACTTCTCCGGCGGCAATCATATTTGTAAGATGTTCATCCAATCTCTGAATTCTTCCCATAACGCCTCTTCCTTTCAAACCTCAATTCTAATACCGATCACTCAACAAAAAATCCGCCAAGTGAGTGATCAGAACTCCATTTATATTTCCTGATGCAAGTTCATCCAAAGTTACAATGTATTTTGGATAGTGGTCTTTTATTTCCAATAAATTGGTCAGCTCACGATCCGATTCTTCCGGTATCTGACGACATACTTGAATATAGATCCTTTCTTCTCTTCGCTCTGCGACAAAATCAATCTCTTTATTTTCATATTTCCCAATATAGACACGATATCCTCTTCTCAACAATTCAAAATAAACGACATTTTCTAGCATCGCTGCAATCGACTTTGGATTAAACCCCAGTATGCAGTATTTTAAAGAAGGATCCGCAAGATAGAACTTCTCCTGTGTTTTCAACACTGATTTCCCCTGCAGATCATACCTTTGACACCGATAAATAACAAAAGCACCTTCCAGCCACTTCAAATAATTATAAACTGCCTCTACAGAAAGAGTTCTTCCCTCGCTTTTAATAAATTTGCAGATCGAATTTGCAGAAAATGTTTTTCCGACATTTTCCACTATATATTTAACGACTCCATCGAACAAATCAGGATTAGATAGATGGTGTCGCCTGGATATATCGTGACTAATCACAGAATGGTATATTCCTTCTACAATTTGATAAGCTGTTTGTTCATCAAAGTTTCCTTGGGTAACAATCGGAAAACCTCCCAATCGCAAATACTGGATCAAATTTTCTTTCAACGAAAGATCATTTCCTGATTTGAAATCTAAATATTCTTTAAAAGATAATGTATAGACCGGAATCTGAACATATCTTCCACTTAGATAGGTCGAAATCTCACTTGCCATTAATTTAGAATTAGACCCAGTCACATAAATATCCGTATTCTCGTTTTCTAACAAGCTGTTCACGACCTTTTCCCACCCAACAACTTCTTGCACTTCATCTAATAACAAATAGTAGCGCTCATTATCAACCATCTTTTCTTTAATATGAATAAACATTTGTTGATCCGTCATATTCGCATCAACTTCCTCAGAAGTATAGGTTACCTGAATAATATGATCTTCCGGTATCCCACTTTGAACAAGATCCTCTTTAAGCATGAGTAAAAGAGTTGACTTTCCACTTCTTCTAATACCTGCCAATATTTTAACCAAAGAGACATCTCGATATTTTTTAAGAATCCCCAAATATTGTGATCTGACAATCATCTTTACTTCACCTCAATACTATTATACCAAAAGACTTTCAAATTTAGCAAAGTTTTTACGTAATTTCAGTAAAAACTTATGAAATTAAGAATCTTTTTCTGTTTAATCAGCAAAAACTAATACAACAAAGTAATCCTTTTCCCCTTCACCGCAATAAACTTCTCATCTTTCAACATCTTCAATTCTCTGGACATGGCACTGCGATCTACCGCCAGATATTCAGCCAATTCCGTATAAGTAAAAGGAATCACGATCTCTTTTTTCCGATTATTCGCCGACATGATCCGAAAATATTCCAGCAGCTTATCCCGAATCGACTTCTTTGCCAGAATTTCAATATGCTCATTCTTTTCTTTGATCTTTTTGGCAGTCAATTCAAAAAGATTGCGCATTAATTGTCCATAAGATTCTAGTTCAATAGACTGCTGCTGCATGATCTTCTTATAATCCAAAACCACAACTTTTGTCTTTCCTTTTGTGATAAATTCGATCTCCTCAGAAGGTTCGGAAGAAATCGTATACCCGAAAATGTCATTCTCACGCAGCTCTTCAATGATCGATCGGCTTCCATTCGGATTGTTTCTGATGATTTCAATACAGCCGGATTCTATAAATCCGATGATCTTCTTCTCTCTGACCATGGAATAGAAATTGACATTTCCCTCAAATTCATTACTTTCCGCTTCTAAACTCAGAAGCAGTTTTTTCTTTTTTTCATCATTCAGATGTGAAAATAATCCTTCCATAATTTCCCTCCTAAAAAAATATACCATATTTTCTGTTTTGTTGCAATTGCAACACTTGTTTTTTAAAAATCATGGTATACTTGACTCAACACGAAAATTTAGAAAGGGAGATAGGTTATGAAAGTCATAAAAAGAGACGGACATGTCGTCGACTACTGTCCGGATAAAATAAGTGCTGCCATTGAAAAGGCAAACATGGAAGTCGCTGAAGAAGATCAGGTCTCTTCCACACAGATCAAAAACATTATTAAATATATCGAGCGCTTAGATAAAAAGCGAATGCTCGTTGAAGATATACAGGACATCATTGAGTTGAAACTGATGTCAATTGGTAAATATGCCCTTGCAAAGAAGTATATAACCTACCGCTATACCCGTGAGCTTGTCAGAAAAAGCAATACGACTGACCTTGCCATCAAAGAGTTGATTGATGGAGAAAATGAGTACTGGAATACTGAAAATTCCAACAAAAATGCAAAAGTGGTCACAACGCAGCGCGATTATCTGGCAGGAATCACAAGTACAGATATAACACGGCGTTTTCTTTTGCCTGAAGACATCGTCAAAGCCCATGATGAGGGCATTATCCATTTCCATGATGCCGATTATTTCGCTCAGAATGCTTTGCATAACTGCGATTTGATCAACTTGGAAGATATGCTTCAAAACGGCACCAACATCAACGGTGTCATGATTGAAAAACCGCATCGTTTTTTAACAGCCATGACGATTGCCACACAGCTGATCACCGCTGTTTCATCAAGCCAGTACGGCGGAGCCACGATCTCATTGACCCATTTGGCTCCATTTGTCCGTGACAGCTACAATTACTATCTGAAAAGACATCAGGCCCGCGGTCTAAGCGAAGAGCTTTGTGTTAAATTTGCTAAAGAAGACCTTTCTAAAGAAATTACAGACGGCGTTCAGACCTTCCAGTATCAGATCAATTCCATGACGACGACCAATGGTCAGGCACCGTTCCTCAGCGTCTGCATGTATCTCGGAGAAACCGAAGAATACAAAGAAGAATTGGCTTTAATGATCGAGGAAGTCTTAAAGCAGCGTATTGAAGGTATGAAGAATGAAAAAGGATTCTATATCACACCTGCTTTCCCGAAACTGCTTTATGTTTTGGAAGAAGACAATATCCGTGAAGGAAGCAAATATTACTATCTGACCAAACTTGCAGCAGAATGTACTGCTAAGAGAATGGTTCCGGATTACATTTCAGAAAAAATGATGAAGAAGCTGAAAGTGGATAAAAACGGAAACGGACAGTGCTATCCATGCATGGGATGCCGTTCCTTCCTTACTCCGTATGTCGATCAAGACGGAAAGCCGAAATACTATGGCCGTTTCAATCAGGGTGTCGTTACGATCAATTTAGTTGATGTTGCCCTTTCCAGCGATAAAGATATGGATCAGTTCTGGAAGATCTTTGATGAACGTTTGGATATGTGCCACAGAGCCTTGCAGATCCGTCATAAGAGACTGACTTATGCCACATCCGATGTTGCTCCGATCTTATGGCAGCATGGTGCTTTGGCAAGACTGAAAAAAGGAGAAAGCATCCACGATCTATTGCATGGCGGCTACTCAACGATTTCTTTGGGTTATGCAGGACTTTATGAATGTGTTAAATATATGACCGGAAAAAGTCATACAGACAGTGAAACAGGCAAACCATTTGGTTTGGCAATCATGCAGAAAATGATCGATCGATGCAATGTTTGGAAAGCTGAAGAAAACATTGATTACAGTGTATATGGTTCACCTATTGAATCTACAACTTACAAATTCGCAAAATGTTTGAAAGAGCGCTTTGGAGTCATTCAGGGAATTACAGATAAGGATTACATTACCAACTCTTATCATGTCCCGGTATTCGAAGAAATCGATGCTTTCAGCAAGCTGAAACTGGAAAGTGAATTCCAGCAGCTGTCACCGGGAGGAGCGATCTCTTATGTCGAGACTCCGAATCTGAGCAACAACCTCGATGTCGTCATGGAAGTCATCCAGTTCATCTATGACAATATCATGTATGCAGAGCTCAATACTAAATCTGACTACTGTCAGGAATGTGGCTATACCGGTGAAATCCTGATCGATGACGATCTTGAATGGTATTGCCCGAACTGCGGCAACCGCGATCATGATAAATTGAATGTAGCAAGAAGAACTTGCGGATATATCGGAACGAATTTCTGGAATAAAGGAAGAACACAGGAAATCAAGGAACGCGTCATCCACATCGACAACAAAGATGCCGAGGTAACTCTTTGAGATACAACAAAATAAGAAAGATGGATATTTCAAACGGCCCGGGAATCCGGGTTTCCATCTTTATGCAAGGATGTACCTTTCACTGCAAGAACTGTTTCAATCCTGAAACCCATGATTTTAACGGAGGTCAGGAATTTACCGATGAAAAGATTCAATTGATTCTGGATTTGTGCAAGGCTGATCATATCGTCGGTCTCTCCATTTTAGGCGGAGAGCCGATGCATCCGAAGAATATCGAAGGAACCGCAAGATTGGCCAAAGCATTCAAGGAAACTTATCCGAATAAAACCATTTGGAGCTGGACCGGATTTCTGTTTGACAGAGATCTGAAAGATCAGGAAGTCATGAAATATATCGATGTTCTGGTAGACGGTCAGTTTGTTGAGGAACAAAGAGATCCAACATTAAAATGGAAAGGATCCCGTAACCAAAGAGTCATCGATGTTCAAAAGTCCCTTCAGACGAACCAAGTCGTAATTCTGGAAAGTGAAAATGAACAAATCACGATATAGACAAGAAAGTACTAAAAACGCAAATGATTTTAGTACTTTTATTTATCCTAAAACATTAATTTTTATAGATAAATTTATTGATAAATTCATCAATTTAACACATACTATAAATGGGAGGGTACCATATGGATACAATCAGAACGATCTTAAATGGAACAGTGTCAATTTCTGCTTTTAACAAAGGTCTTGCAGGAAAGATCTTTCACGAAGTCAAAAAAACAGGAGCTAAGGTAGTTATGAAAAATAATGTTCCGGAATGCGTCTTACTATCACCGGAAGAATATTTGAAATTATTAGATGAAGTAAATGATGCTCGTCTGTTAATGCTTGCAAATCAAAGAATGAACCATTTCGATCCAAATTCCTTGAGCAGTATTGAAGAAATCAATGAAAAATATGGAATCACCTCAAAAGATCTTAAAGATGCTGAAGAGGTAGAATTTGAATGATCTGGTCTGTCAAATTTCTTCCAGATGCCGAAAAGGATTATTCCTCTTTGGATGGCAGTCAAAAAGATATTAAAAATGAAATCCAACAAAAAACGAAGTCCCACATTTGAGACTTCTTTTAAATTTCATCAATCGGATTTTTATAATGAGAATAATCTTCTGTTTTACTCAAGAAGTTCACTCACTAAAGCAGAAAGGGTCTCTTTCCGCATTTGGTCATAGAATGACTGGACTTTTTTATGATGTTATTTTTCAATGAAATTCAATCGCGAAACCACATCTTCTTGAATAATTTCATTTGCCAAAGTCACCAGATCATGCCATTTTAAGATCTGACCCCGATGATGTGCATCAATTCCATACAAAACTTGAATATTATAATGGGAAGCAATATCCCAGAATTCTTTACATGGATAAGCGACTTCTTTCAACCTTCCTCTTTGTATTTCCAAAGAATCATGATTCAATTTTCTGTTTTCATAATAAGTTTTAGAAAAGATATGATTCAAATTAATTTCTAATGGAATTTGATAAGTTTCTGCTGCCTGGCAGATTATTTTTGCCACCTCCCGTTCGATTTCTCCGAATCCTTTTCTTTTCATCATATAAAAATCAGGATGGGCAATGATATCCGGAATATTCAACTCCATTGCCTTTTCAACATATTGAGCATATCGCAGCAATTCTTCATCTGTAAAATCATTCAATCCTAAAATTTTCAAGCGATGATCATCATCATAGATAAAATGCTGTCCCAAAATCAATTTATCGCATTCGCCTTTTAATTCTCTTAAATTTTCAACATCATCTGGCAAATATTCAACTTCAAATCCCACTTCGATCTCGATCTGTTTTGCATACTTTTCCTTAAGTTTTCTGATACTATTCAAATACTCTTCTTTCTGATCATAATCCATTCGCATTCTATCTCTTTGATCGATTTTATTTTTTTGTGGGCAATGATCTGTAAATGCGATCTTCTCAAAACCCATTTGAATATATTCCTGTATATATTCTTCATCCATCAGATCCAGATCGGCATGGCGACACCGGAATGTATGGGAATGATAATTAAACTTCTGCATAAATATCCTCCGTTTTTCATGCTAAATATAGCATAAATAGTCAAAAAAGAAAATAAAAAGAAGTCCCAGATCTGAGACTTCCTTTGAATCTTACCAGCCGAATTCTTTATAATGTGGATAAACTTCAGCGTTGTTGTAATCTGTTCCACCCGGGAAGTTAGCGCTCTTTAGCAGAAGCGGTGTCTTTCCGCGTTTCATCATTTCCTCTAAGACAACTGCTGTTACTGACCACAAGATGTATGAGCTTGCCAATCCGCTTGCTGCTGCAAAGTTGGCCTCGATACCTTCAACATCTAGCATTGCCTCAGCAGCCGGTGCACAGTTATCCAATGTCAAGTCAACAAACTCATAAAGTTTCTTTCCTGATGAGTGAACAGGATCAACGGTTGTTGCATAAGCCATAGAAGACATGGCAATAACTTTAACTCCCATCTTCTTTGCTTCCCAAGCCAAATCTACAACCCCTTTTGTACGTCCTGATACAGATCCGACAAACAGGATATCTCCCGGACGGATCGTAGAAGCCTTCAAGATATAAGCTCCCAATCCTTCCATGTTCAGATCCATGTCGCTACGATCTCTTTCTCTGGCATCTGACTTAACATTCAAGCTGTACTCAAATAAGCGATAGAAAGCTGGTCCGCCGCCGCGGTTGATCAAATCCTTTTCGATTGAATGACAAATTCCGCTCAAATAGATGTTTCCACCTGCTTCGATCGTGTCTGCAATCATTTTGCCTGCTGTGATGATGTTTTCGCGTTGTGTTGATCGAACCTGTTCAAACAGTTGATCAACTCGTTTCTGATAATCGTCTAAAATCATGGTTTTCTCCCTCCTGATTGTTTCTATTATCGCTCATTCTTCTTTCTTTTTCCAGTCATTTTTATCAATTTAAGAAATTATTTCCGATTCTGATTAAAAAATAAGGGAATAGAACCAAATCCCGGTCTCCTGCTTTTAAATAACCAACCAAAAAGCTGAATGATCAACAAAGCGATCACTCAGCTTTTTACTATTTCTTTAAATCCGATTTCAATTCCTGAATCATCAACAGAGCCTGCATTGGTGTCAAAGTATTTGGATCCACCATCTCCAATTTTTCTTCCACAACCGACTTTGAGACTTCTTCTTTGATCATTGGTTCTGCAAAACCGAATGATTGTTGAACGACGCGTTTCTTGCTTTCAAGCTGATGCAAAAGCTCCCCGGCTCTTGTCAGCACTGATTCCGGAAGCTTTGCCAGACGCGCCACATTGATTCCGTAAGAGCGGTCTGCTCTTCCCGGCTTGACCCGATACATGAAAGTGACATTGCCCTCTTCCTCATGCACTTCGACATGAACATTCTTGATCGTATCCATCGTATCTTCAAGTTGAGTCAACTCATGATAATGGGTAGAGAATAACGTCTTGGCATGGATGCAGGAAGCAATATATTCAATCATCGCCTGAGCCAAAGCCATGCCATCGTAAGTTGAAGTTCCTCTTCCGATTTCATCAAATAAGATCAGACTCTTTTCCGTTGCCAAAGACAACGCATTGTTAGCCTCCGTCATCTCTACCATGAAAGTAGACTGACCGCCCAAGATATCATCACTGGCTCCGATGCGGGTAAAGATCTTATCAAAAATCGGCATCTCGGCGCTCTTGCATGGAACAAAGCATCCCATTTGGGCCAAGACAACGATCAGGGCCACCTGACGCATATAAGTACTCTTACCTCCCATATTCGGACCGGTAATCAAAAGAATGCTCTGATCCTGATTCATGGAAATGCTGTTGGAAACATAGCGTTTTTCTTTCAGCTTCTGATCGAGGATCGGATGTCTTCCTTCCACCAAGATCAATTTATCCTCGGTAAACTGCGGGCGCACATAACCATACTCGCTGCAAATGCTGCTTAAGGCATAAGTCGCATCCAAGTCCGCTAAAACAAGAGACATTCTCTGTAACTTCGGCAGATAGCTCTTGATCTTCTCAATCAATTCTTCAAACAGCTGGCTTTCCAATCGGATCGCACGCTCTTCCGCATGCAGGATCGCATCTTCTTTTTCTTTCAATTCCTGAGTGATATAACGCTCTCCGGTCGTCAATGTCTGCTTGCGCACATAGCCGAATTCATCTTTGACCATCGGAATCATGCCTTTGGAAACTTCGATGTAATAACCGAAGACCCGATTATATCCGATCTTTAAAGTACGGATACCCGTTCTCTCTTTTTCCTTGCTTTCAAGCTCCACAAGCCACTGCTTGCCACCTCGCTGGACGGATCGATATTCGTCCAGATCGGCATGATAACCATCTTTGAACATACCACCCTCTTTTGTTGATACCGGCGGATTTTCCACAAAGGCATTTTCCAGCACAACACAAAGATCTTCACACGGATCAACGCGATGCAATTCGTTGAATACATCGAAATCCCGAAGCAGATTCAAGATATTCGGAACCAGCCGGATCGTCTTATACAAACGGATGCAATCGATGGCATTTGCTGATCCATAGGCAACTCTGGCAATCAATCGTTCCAGATCATAGATTTCTTTCAGCTGATCTTTCAGCTCTTCGCGCACCATAAAATTCTCGATCAACGTTTCCACACGATCCAATCGATGATTGATCTTCGCTTGATCCGTCATCGGGAATTCAACCCATTTTTTCAACAGGCGGGATCCCATCGCACATTGACATCGATCTAAAAAACTCCATAGTGTTTCTGTTTTCGCATTGGCCCTTAGCGGCATGGTCAGCTCCAGATTCTGCTGTGTCGCAAAATCCATATACAAAACCTGCGTATCATCCTGCTGTTTTACCGGCTGAAGATGATGCATCATTCTTTTCTGGGTCACGATGAGATAATTCAACAAGGTTCCATAGGCCATCAGGATCCGCTCATCGTCAATTCCTTCTATCAGCGGTTTATATTCCTCGTCGATCTTCGCTTCTTCACAATACGAGATCGTCACACAGCCAAGATCCCGTACGCCTTTCAGCAATCTTTCTTCAAAAGATTCCCGAACTACGATTTCCCGAATCGTATTGCGAAGCAAAGTCTGCTGCAATTCAATCGTGCTCTTCTTGATCTTTTTAACAAATGTTTCTCCGGTCGTCATCTCACAGACAGCCAAGGCCAATCCATACTGATAATCAAAAATGGCGGCAATACAACTGCTGTTCTTGCTGTTTTCATCCTCATCCATGATCGTTCCCGGCGTAATGATCTGAATGCAGTCTCTTTTTACGATCGTCTTGGTCTCCTTCGGATCTTCCATCTGTTCGATGATCGCAACTTTATACCCCTTTAAGACCAATTTCTGAGCATAGCCCTTATAGGCATGAAAAGGAATGCCGCACATCGGCACTCTTTCTTCTACACCGGCGCTTTTTCCTGTCAATACCAGATCAAGCTCTCTGCTCGCCACTTTGGCATCATCAAAAAACATTTCATAGAAATCTCCGACACGATAAAAAACGATCGCATCCATATATTGTTTCTTCACTTGAAGATATTGTTCCATCATCGGTGTATATTTCGGCATAGATCTAAACTCCTTAAAATAACTGCCTTATCATTATACCATATTTTACCTGTTTTTTCGCGGTGCTTTTTTGACAATCCAATCAAACGATTCCTTTTATTCAATGCAACGTTCTTGTTTTATTTTCATGACTCATCTGAAAAACGATAGCGATCCAGATCATATAGGAAAGCATGGAAGATCCGCCGTAAGAAATAAACGGCAAGGTAATTCCCGTGATCGGAAACAGCCCCAGAACCATTCCCATATTTTCGATCTGCTGAAATACCAGCATGCCAACCATTCCCAACAAAGTGATCTTTTCTTTACAAGCGGGACTATTCAAGGCAATCCTCAGCAATTTCATATCAAACACAGTACAAAGCAATAGTGTAAAGGCAGCTCCTAAAAACCCAAAATTCTGACAGATCACTGCAAAGATGAAATCTGTCTGTGGTTCGGAAAAATATAAGATCACACTTTGCAAAGGGAAACCGGTCCAACCGGCAGAGCCGATCATCAAAAGACTCTGAAAAAGCTGATAACCATAGCTGGACGCATATTTTTCCGTTTCCAGCCATCCTTTCAGCCGATTCAGCTTATAGCCCGCTCCAACAAGCGATTGCAAAAAATCAAACCGATAAAAGTAACAAGCTAAAATCAATCCTATCCCAGACACCAAAACCACTGTTCCGAACAGGATCCACTCTTTGCGGATTCCCGATAAACAGCACATGACCACGATACTGAACAGAATGATGATCGGAATTCCTGTCTCCGGTTCCAGCAGCATTAAAACAATCGGAACAAGAATCACTTTCAAGATCTTCCAAAACAGATGGAGATCGCTTGAAAAAGTGAATTCTTCTTTTTCTTGATTATGATGTTCAATGATTTCTCCCACCAGAATGATCAGGTCGATCTTCATAAACTCCGCAGGCTGAAATGAACCCAGTTTTGGTATCTGGATCCATGCCGTCGTTCCATGAACCGGTTTGATCAACGGCAGATCTACCAAATACCGATCGACAAGCAGCAAGCCCAACAAAAAAAGCAGGATCCAATAAGCAATTTTAGCTCCGGCATAAAATCTTTCCGTACCCAGCTTTAAACAAAACAAAACAATAAGAAAACTTACAAGATACCAGACTCCCTGTCGGATCCAGTAAGATTCGGGATCGTTCACCTGCGACATGATCGGTGCTGCACACCAGATTGCCAGAAGCGAGATCCCCATAAAACATATTAAACAAACAATTAACCCTTTATCCCATTTAAACTCAATCTTTTTCTGATAATGAGGGGATCTCATATCTTTTTCTCCATGAGTACATGTGCGATCCCCGCTTCATAAAAGACATCTCCAATTGGCTGATAGCCGCATTTTTCATAAAAACCTTTGGCATGAAGCTGAGCATGAAGAACGATCTTTCCTTTTTTCAAAACCGACGGATCTTTCTCAACCGCCTCCAGCAGCTTTTTCCCCACATGCATGCCGCGATATTCTTTTAAAACGGCCAATCTTCCCAGATGCATCTGATTCTCTTCTTCTAACAGACGGCATGTACCGATTCCTTTTCCTTCTTCATTATAAGCAATGTAATGAATGGCCGTGTCATCATTTTCCTCCTGTTCCAGTGAAAAATCAACTTTCTGTTCCCCGACAAAGACATTTAAACGAACCCTGACACAATTAAAAACATCTTTCTGTGAATTTGCAACCTTGATTTTCATAAACTTTCACCCTCCTTGTTTGAATTGATGGTATAATATATGTTATCATAGTATTTGATGAGGTGATGATATGCGCAGATGGTATTCATTTTTAGAAATCGTCCAGACCCCTTTGAAAGTTTGTTTCCTGGGGTGTGCTTTAATAGCTTTAAGCGGGTTGGTGTTAAATCCGAATGTATCGCTTTTCTTTTCAACCAACAATACAATTGTAATCGCAATTGCTGAAATATGCAAATACTTAGGCGGCGTTTTGGTCGACTTTTTCCCGATCCTGCTTCTTCTTTCCTTTTTAGGCAAAAGAGAACATGGAACGATCTTCATGTTTATCGGCTTTGTTTCTTACCTCGCCTTTAACATCATGACGATGTTTTTCGCAAAAAGCGATCTGGTATCTACCGCATACGCCCCGATCTTAGGATTAAGTGTCAATGGTTCCACTTTCCAGAATTTGAATGTCGGTATCCACACCCCGCTTCAAACCGGACTCGTCGGAATCGTGACTGTCGCATTGCTTACAAGACACTGTTATTTTGTATCCCGGGGAAAAAGTCCTTATACTTTATTGTTCCCTTATATCGATAAAGATACATGGGCTTTGATCTTAAGTATCCTCTATTGCAGCATTGCCGGAATCCTCTTTGCTTATATCTGGCCGACAGTCATCAACATGATGTATGGTCTCTTCCAGTTTATCGCAACAGATATCACCAACCCGATGAATTTGTTCTTCTATGGCCTGTTGGAAAGACTTCTCTGTGATGTCGGCATGGGAAATCTGATTCGAAATGCTTTCTGGTTCACGGAAATGGGCGGCACATGGATCCAAAGTCTTACCGGTGTCAGCGTTTCGGGAGATGTATCCATCTGGACTGCTCAATCCGCTGCGGCCGGCTTCTCATTAGGACCGGGGCGATTCATCAGTGCCTATTATGTCCTGAATCTATTTGCTATTCCGGGCATGCTGGCAGCACTTTCTCATTCCAGCAGTGATACGATGGAACGCAGAAGATTCAGACGATTCTTCTTATGGGCAATCCTCATTTCGCTTTTAGGCAACACGATCTATCCATTTGAAATCCTGATCCTGATCATCAGCCCATTGCTCTATTTCTTCCATATCTGCTATTCAGCCGTTCTCTTCGGTGTTTTCCAGGCTTTTGAAGTTTATATCGGATATGCCTATTCAGGTGATCTTGTTTATGCCACACCGGGCAACTTATTCGATTTGCTGTATTATTCCAGAAGTGCTGTTTCTTCCAGAACCATCCAGGCAATCTTAATTGCCGGTGTGATTTCCTTCCTGCTGTACTTTATTGTCAGCAAGTTCTACTTCAGAAAATGCGCAGTCGGACTTTTTGACAGCAGCAATCTTAAAAATCATACTGACCTGTTCATAGAAAGTGCCGGCGGATTAAATAATATCAAGTCGCTGCACTCCAGTCCGATCAAACTTACAGTTCAGGTTGCCAATAAAGCCTTATTGAATTATACTGCGATGCAGCAGCTGAGACCTAGCAAAGTTGTCGAGAGTCATGCCGGATATTCATTCTACATCGGAGCACAATCTCTGATGATCAAAAATGAAGTCAATAAACGCAAAAAGGCATCCAAACGTCCGGATTAATAATAAAAAGCGATTCTCTAAAAAGAGTCGCTTTTATCTTTTTAAAAAGTTGTATCCTTTTTTTATTTATGAAGAAGCCTTGCGATCAATCATTTCCATCACTTCTTCCAATGTACAATCATAGACATAAGAAAGTTCATCGCAAAGCAAGCGCCTCGCATTATTCTCAACGGCTCCATCACTCAGTGCCATTTTTTTATTTCTTTGCCGGTATTCCTGCTTTTTCTGTTGAAAAGTCTTGATGATCTGTGCCCAGATCTCAGGATTTCCTTCATGGATCTTCCCATCCAGAATCTTTCCTCTTTCTTTTGGATTTTCAACCCAGATTTCTTCTAAGCCATCCCAATTCTCCAATAATGCATCTGCTTCCTGTTTTGTCATCGGAATTCTCATTACAACGGAAGAATCAACCGGAATCTTAATGGTCGTATTCTCTATATTCAAGGGATGTAAAACATAATATTTCTGCATCTTGTTTTTCAGATAGGTACCTGTCGTAATATCAACAATGGTACTGACTCCTGCCATTCCGTAAAAGATCACTTCATTGATTTTAAACATCTTTCTCCTCCACTTTTCTTATGTAAAGGCCACTATCGAAGTCCTTCCACACCCTAATTATATCATTTTAATTTTTTTCTCGTAAGTAAAATCTGGTTTCGATTTATAGCGAAATCTTCTCGAATCTCTTGATATTTTTACATAAAAGCAATATAATATGAATAAGAAGAAAAATAAGAGGAGGTTGAAAATGAAATATTATTTTAAACAGCGTTTATTTTCCTGGCTGGACAGCTACGATATCTATAACGAATATAACGAAACCGAATTCACAGTAAAAGGTGTCTTCTCGCTGGGGCATTGTCTACAGGTTTACAATTCCTATGGCGATCACATCGGAACGATCAAAGAAGAGATATTTCGCCTGCTTCCTCATTTTCAAATCTTCTATCGAGACGAATATGTAGGCGAGATCGCAAAAGAGTTTACATTCTTTAAACCTTCCTTTAAGCTCGATTTTAACGGCTGGCATGTTGAAGGAGACTGGACTGAGTGGGATTATATGATCAAAGATGAAGACGGAAAACTCATTGCAACGATCACAAAAGATATCTGGAATTTAACAGATGTCTATTGGCTTGATATTGTTGATGATGACGATGCCTTAGATGTCTTGATGGTTATTCTCGCTATCGATGCCGAAAAATGTTCACGAAACTAAATGAAACACTTTAGTTAAAGTAATCACCAAAGATTATACCACTTAATATGCGTAGTAGAAATTGATCTACTGCGCTTTTTTATACACAAAAAAATGAGACTGTATTTTGTTGACTCATCTAAATTCTTTTGATTTTCTTCTTATTTTTAATTCTTAATATATTTTTGAATCTTCTCTTAAATTATCCATAATAGGCTCAAGGGTATTTTCACTTTAATCTGCTATTATAGATCTTTATTCGGCAGATTTTGTCAAGAAAGCTAAGTTGAATTAGAACTAAAAAGGTTAAGATAATTTAATAAATAGTATGTATAATTTCAATTGTTTTTTGCAAAGAAAAAAAGAACCTCAGTTCTTCTTTCCCCCGGCAACTCCGGAATTTGATTACATATTTATGATATCATAGTTAAATATCTTTGTAAATATGTAACTACTTATATTTATATGCCTTTCCCTCCATTATTATACACACTATTTTAAATTAGTAAAAAACTTTGAATCAATACCTGTAAACTCACTATATCTCTTCTGTGCTGGAAAAAATTTATATTTAGGTCTTATCTCATTGACAGTGATACTTCTAGATATAGTACTTGCTTTCCTTATTATTGATTTTAGTTGTCTTTCTTTAGATTTTAAACTCATTTTATATGCTTTTCCTGAATCAATTTTCTCTATAAGTTGTGAAGTATCCATATCAAAGTTGGATAGTTCTACAATAATATCTTTAAGTTCATCAATCTGCTCAAAGTTTTCCACCTCAAAAGTAGGATTATTTTGTACGATATTATATTTAGAATAAATACTAATTAATTCAGAATAAAAATTAGTATTTGGATCTATATGCTTTAGCATTTTATACAAGATATATATTATTTTAGAAAGATCTAACTTAGTAGAATTATTAGAATTAAAATTATCTCTACCAAAATAATCACCTAAACTATTCATTAAAGCCCCCATTAAATTTGTTTGTTGTTTCTCAGTAGGCACATTATGACCATATCTATCTTTATAATTACGATTTGCCTTTGGTAACTCATATTCAAATTTAGGATTACCATTTATATTATATTTTAATACATTATAATAATATATCGGCTGGTTATGTGCTAACATATTTCTAAAATCGCCCAAATAACATAATAGTGTTTTAAAATTGTTAACTCTCTTTTTTTCATACTCGATTTGTTTTTGAGGTTTTCCTTTATTCTCCTCCAAAAAATTTAAGTTAGTAAAAAAATTTAAACATCTCAAAAAAATTTTATATGAATCATCTGGATTTAGATTCGCTATAGCATAATAAGTTTGATTCATTGCTAATTCATTAATAATGATCCAATATGGGACTATTAAATGTTGATCTCTCTTTCTTTTTATAGGTTTAGATTTTTGATTATCATATTTATCTATTATTAACTTCATCGTATCAAAAGATTTTGATTTTAAAGAATTAGTATTATAGCTAGCCATATTTATTAAATAATCTGGTTTTGCATTTATATCATTAAGATATGAAATAAATATATTTTTTATACTCTCTTCTACAATCAATGTGTATTTTAACAACATCATTCTTAATTCATGTTCAAATTTATACATTCTAACAAAATCTGTATACAATGTACCTGAATTATAAATATGATGATGATACATTATAGTTTTTATTTGTTCTTCTTTATCTGACAGCGTTGAACCATTCAACCCGTATTTTTTACATATCTTGTTACATATAACTTCATATAAATTATCATCATCTACATTATCATTTATTTCAAACGAACTTCTATAAAACTCTATATTAATTTTTTTAGTGATATTATCTTTTATTTCTTCGATAGTATCTTCATCATTAGTAAAAAGATTCTTGTATGCATTAACAACTTGAAAATAACTATATTTTTTAAATAAAGCTTTATCTCCTCTAAGAAATTTTATTCCTTTATTCTCAGTAATAGTAATAAGTTTATTTGTAGAATTGGTTTCCATACACTGCCCCCTTTTATCCACTATTATAACATTAAACACATCTTCAAGTTAGTAAATTCTTATACTTCTATAAAAATAGCTGTTCAAAACAAAATAAGTTAATTTCATTTTCATGCTTGATGTAAATCTTTATTAAATAAAATGTCGAAGAGTAATCCTCATCGACATCAATATTTTATTTTATCTTCTATTCTTCAATGCAATTGATCAATTCCAGAATACGATTCAGATCTTCTGTACCACTGTACTTGATGACGATCTGCTTGTTGTCGACTTTTACTTTGGTCTGCAGACGGCTTTCCATCACACCGACTACATAAGAATAATCCTCTGTTTTCTTTGCTTTCTTTTCCGGAAGCTTTTCTTTGGCAGCCTTGACAAGTCTTTCAACTTCTCTGACACTTAATCCCTCATCGACGATACGGCAGGCGATATCATAGGCCAACCCCTCATCTTCCAAGGTGATCAAGGGCCTTGCATGTCCCATTGAAATCTTGTTTTCCGTTACCAACTGCTGAATAGAACGCGGCAGCTTAAGCAGACGAAGAAGATTCGCCACATATTCACGAGACTTGCCGACACGCTTAGCGCACTGTTCCTGTGTATATCCAAGTCGTTCAATCAGGCTATTATACCCATTTGCTTCCTCGATGGCATTCAGATCCTCGCGCTGAACATTCTCTAATAAAGCGATTTCCATCATTTCCTGATCTGAGAACTCAACCAGGATAGCCGGAATCGTTTCCAGTTTGGCAACCTTGCTGGCACGAAGACGTCTTTCACCCGCAATCAATTCATATCCCTGAAAAGACTTGCGAACCAAGATCGGCGTAAAAACGCCATGTTCACGAATCGATTCCGCAAGCTCATTGATCTTGGCATCATCAAACTTTTTACGAGGCTGATAAGGATTTGCACGGATCTCCGCAATTGGAATTTCCACTTTTCCATCCTGTCTTTGCGGACCACTTTGGATATCTTCCAATACCGTTTCCAGATCATCTCCGAAAATACTACCGAGACCTTTTCCTAAACCTTTATTTTTTGCCATAAATTACCTCCTGCCGCTATTGTTGTAGATGACTTCCTTTGCCAATGCCGCATACGCTTTTGCCCCTTCGGACCGGACATCATATTCAAAAATTGATTCTCCGTTGCTCGGCGCTTCAGACAATTTAACATTGCGTGGAATATAGCTTGTATAGACTCTTTCTTTAAAATACCGGCGAACTTCCTGCTGAACTTCCAAGCTCAGCTTCGTTCTTCCGTCAAACATCGTTAAAAGCACTCCTTCAATCATCAAATGATCGTTAAACAAGCGCTGCACAAGACGGATCGTAGACAACAGCTGTGTCAATCCTTCCAAAGCATAATACTCGCATTGAACCGGAATAATGACTGAATCAGCGGCTGTTAAAGCATTTGTATTCAATAATCCAAGAGAAGGCGGACAATCAATGATGATAAAATCATAGTTATCTTTAACGGCGCCCAGCTTATTTTTAAGCAGTTTCTCTCGGCCCATTTGAAACTCGGCCATTTCCAGATCAGCTCCGGCCAGATCGATCGTTGCCGGAATCACATCCAATGGCGGAAGCTTCAATGTCTTGGTTGCCTCTTCGCAAGTCACTTCACTTAAGAGAATATCATATGTACTATATTTGATCTTGTCTTTATTGGCTCCCACTCCCTGAGTTGCATTTCCCTGCGGATCGAAATCTACCAACAATACTTTTTTCCCAAGATAAGCAAGCCCTGAAGCTAAATTGATACTTGTCGTTGTTTTACCGACACCGCCTTTTTGATTGGCGATCGCAATAATTTTCCCCATGGCTATTCCTCCTTACTTTGTCTTAGGAAACTTGACGATGATCCTTACGTCATTTTCCGTTTCCATCTCTTCCGTTTCCACACGGATTCCTGTCTTTTTAATCATGGCTACTGCGGAGTAGACCGTATTCACGGCAATTCTCAGATTCCTTGTAATTCCTCGAATTCCTTGTTTCTTCTTTGTTTCCTTCGGTGATAAGATCTGCTCGACAAGCTCCTCGCTTTGACGAACATTATATCCCTGCTTAATGATTTTCTGATAAGCGGCTTCCTGTTTATCCCCTTCCAGCTTCAATAAGACTCTTGCATGTCTTTCCGTAATCTGACGTCCTGTGACCGCATCCTGAATTTCCTGCGGCAAGTTTAAAAGCCGAATCTTATTCGCAATCGTCGACTGACTCTTTCCCATACGAACTGCCATTTCTTCCTGCGTCATTCCTGTTTTTTCTAGAAGCGCCATATAAGCCTTGGCTTCTTCGATTGCAGATAAATTTTCTCTTTGTATATTTTCAACCAGAGCTCTTTCCGCCAACTGATTATCTGTTGTATCCATCACGACTGCCGGTATTTCCGTAAATCCGGCCAAGATACAAGCTCGATAACGCCTCTCTCCTGCCACGATTTCATAACCGCCATCTCGCTCACAAACCGTAATCGGCTGAATCAGTCCATTCTCACGAATCGACTGAGCCAATTCCATCAATGCATTTTCCGCAAAATCAAGCCGCGGCTGATATCGATTCGTTTTTATTTCCTCAACCGGAATATCGATCGTTCTTCTCATAAATTCCTCCTATAATGGATTTTTCTTAATTTTAGAATACATCCGCGGATATTGCGAAGGGGTTGTTCTATTCTTCTTATACAACAAATTGATCCTTCCGGATTCATCCTTCAGCCAAACTGCGCTCTCTGATACCTTAATGCAGCCTAATGTCTTGATTGCTTTAGCAGCTTCTTGATCTTCGACTTTTCCCTGCGAACCTTTCATCGCCAGAAAAAATCCGTCCCTTTTAACAAGCGGTATGCACAATTCACTTAAAATGCGAAGATTCGCTACCGCTCGAGCCGTAACAAGATCGAAGCTCTCACGCAGATCTTTCGCCGCATCTTCTGCCCGCACATTCATCACCTGAACTCCTTGAAGCCCCAGCTGATCAATGACCTCATTTAAAAAAATACACCTTTTCCCGATCGGTTCCAAAATCGTAACGTTCAAATCAGGAAAAGCAATCTTCAATGGAAGCGACGGAAATCCGGCGCCTGCTCCAACATCACAGAGCTTCCCATTCATAGCTACACATTGGGACGCTAAAAGACTGTCATAAAAATGCTTTTCTAAAATTTCTTCGTATTGAGTAATGGCTGTCAGATTCATTTTCTGATTCCATTCAGTTAAAAGCGCTGCATAGCGATCGAATTTTTCAAGAGCTTTCTCATTTAATTCGATTCCGATATCTTTACAAGCCTCTTGAAATTGAGTCCTATTCATGCCATCACCCTCTATCTAGATATTATATCAAATTTTCAGGTAACTTCCTAATAATTTTCGTTTTTTACTCAAACAGATTTCTTATTTTCTCAATTTGTTCCCGATAAAAAGGATCATCCACCTTTTCCGGATCAAAAATAAAGGAATAACTATACAATGAATAGCCATCACAGAATCCATCATTCAAAACCTGCTTCATTTGCTTGATTAAGACATCATGATCATTGATCCACTCATCTTTTCCGCTTCCTGCCCAAAGATCTTCCTGATTAACTTTATAGGCAGCCAATCCGATGATCAACTTAAGATCCGATACTCCGATCAGATCTTTCCACTGATTCAGACAGCTATCAAAATCCAGACTTTGATGCTGATAGCCGAAATAGATCTGCGGTGCAATATAATCGATATAACCGGGATTCTGTACCCATTCCCGGACATCCCCATAGATCGAATCAACGCTGTATGAAATATTCCCGGCAGGCGAGATCCCGAAGACCAGCTTAGGATCTCTACTTTTAACCTCATGATAAACAGCCTTAACGATCTGATTGACATTCTCTCTTCTGAAATCCGCCAGGCTGAGCTTGCCGCCTTCACTCAAATAATCCTGATAGGCAGACGCATCAAAACTCGCATCGATTCCTTCCGGATAGAAATAATCATCCATGTGAATGCCGCTGATTTCATATTTTTCAATCAATTCCTTGACCACATTGATGATCAATTCCCGGCATTCATCATAATAAGGATTCAGATAATACCGGCCATTGAATTCAACGATCAGCTTTCCATTCCGTTCATGATCGTTAACCCACTGCTTGATGAGATACTGATCACTTAATTCCGACATATCCTCTTTCAAAAAAGATCGAAAAGGATTGATCCACGCTTCCACTTTGATTCCTTCGCTCTTTGCCAAAGCACAGATCTTTTTTAAAGGGTCCAATGAACCCTTCTGGCCGATCTTTCCGGCTATATTTTTGGCCCATGGATAAAAATCAGAATCATAATAAGCATCTGTAAAAGCCGAAGCATGTACATAGAGTGTATTCACATTCAGTTTTTTGCAGTTTTCAATCATTACTTCGAAATTCAGGATCGTCTGCATATCATCCGGAGTGATCATTTGGGCAAGATCAATGTAAGAGATCCACATAGCCCGAATCTCTCCTTCTTCAACCGGCTTTGATTCTTCTTTCTTCCCACATGCAAAACAGCAACAAAACAAAGTAAAAATGATCAATACGATTTTGATCTTTCTCATAATCTTCCTCCATGACTGTTATTAAAAACTCAGTAAGTTTCCTTTCAACACTTTATTCATTTTATTCTCTTTTTAAAATGATTTTCTCTAAATCGAATAAACTTGATCTTTAAGATAAATATTTTCTTTCTGATTTTCCCCAAATGCCGATAATACATCAATAATTTAAGCTCTTCATCACTTAATTCCAACACTTTTTTTTGCATCATGATTTCCTCGACTGCTTTATCAGCAATTCATTTTCTTTCTTTTTCATTTTAGCATGTTTAATCTCTTTATTCTATACTTAAGGATCCTTCCGCAACGAGCCGTTTCTAGTAAGTTTTTTAACGATATTCTTTATCTTTTTCCGATTAAAGTCCTAAAATATCCTTCTCATAAGTATCTAATAAAAATACTAAAGTACGCAAACAGAATACTAATATCATAACATAGAAGTGTTTTTTTGCGAAGTGAAACGAATCTAAATCAAGTTTCTTTTTCTCAATTGCCGCCCCTGCTCGATAATTTCTTTATATAATGCAAGCATTTCTTTCTCATTGACCTGTTGATCCAGCTCATCGACACGAATCCATTTGACAGCACTGTTCTCATCCGGTTTGATTCGGATCTTCTCATGACGATCAACGATCAAAAGATAACTGGCATTGATATGAACATGCTTTTTTACCCGTTTTCCTCTTTTCATATGAGCTTCAACGGGAAGGATATCCAATCTGAGCAAAACACTGTGTTTCAGGATATGTTCGATTCCGGTTTCTTCTTTGGCTTCCCTGATTGCCACCTCCAGCATATCTTCCTCACCATCCTGATGTCCTCCGGTCCATGCAAAGGACTGATAAATATTATGATAGCACATCAAGCAGTATTCAAGTGTCTCATCCATAATAAATCCACTGGAAGAAAAATGAGCATCCAATGAATCCCGATATAAGATCCGATCATTCTCATCAATCATCTTTAAGATCTTTGCCTTGATCTGCTTCTGATTTTCATCAATTGGAATATAAGCTTCTATCTCATCTCTATAATTCATAAAACAACCCTTTCATTTCAGCTTTTTTTATTGTATCATACTTTCGGGTGATAACATGCATACAAATCTGGAAATTGAATATAAAACCATGATTACAAAAGAACAATTTGAGAAAATGCTCCTTGCCTTTCCAAATCATCAAGTGATCCAACAGACCAACACTTATTTCAAGGCGGCTCATTTTACCAGAAAAAACTCGATCCGCATCCGCAAGATCAACGACACTTATTTATTTACCTTAAAAATTCCCACCGAAAACGGCATTATTGAAGAAGAAAAAATCATTCAAGGCAATTCGATTGAAGATCTGAATGAACCGGAGATCCTTGCCTGCATGAATTCTTATGACATACACGGTCCTTTTCTTCAAGTAGGAGCCTTACATACCGAACGGCATTTGATTATGGATGAAATCGGAGAGCTTTGTCTTGATAAAAGCACTTATGGAAAAAAGACAGACTACGAAATTGAATATGAAATCAAAAAAGATCCTCAAAAAGGGTTGGAACGCTTCCTATCCATATTAAACGAAAATCAGATTGAATATATCCCCTCTCCTCTCTCTAAAGTAGCACGCTGTCTCTCAAACATGAATAATCAATAAAAAATACAGGTTTTGATGCCCTAAATCATCTCTCCTGTATTTTTATTTTTTACCGAACATTTTATTGAGCACATTTTGGAAAATGGCAATAAAAGTTCCTGTAGTTGCCATAGCAATGATTGATCCCAAGCCAACCACCCCTCCAAGCAGCCAGCCGCATCCTAATGTGATGGCGTCGATCGTCGTTCTGACTACTTTGAAAGAAAATTTTGTCTTATCACAGATTCCCTGAGCAATGGCATCGGCTTGATTCATTCCCTTTTGATAGCGAATCAAAAGCGCAAATGAAATGCCATAAAAGCATTGCGCCACCAACAAACATCCAATCTTTATGATCAGCGGCAAAGCTGAAAGATGCAACGGATTCAGCAGTTCCAAAAAGAAATCAATAAAAAAACCAACTGAAAACGCATAAAGCAAGGTTGTAATTCCGATATATTTTCTTCCGACAACCAGTGCAATCACCAGAAAAAGCAGATTATAAATTCTTGATCCGCTTCCCTGCGTTACATGGAACAGATTATGCAAACCATCCGCAAACACCGTGATCGTATCGGAACCGATGTCTGCTTCAAGATAAATTGCTACGGCAAAACCCGTCAATAAAATAGCACAGATCAGTCCTATCAAAGTGGGGATCCATTTTTTCAACAATTCTTTATTCATATGTCACCTATTTTCTAGCCAAGATGGTATTTTAACATAATTATTGTTATTTGTCACATAAAAAAGGATTCAGATCCAACGATCCAAATCCTGAATATTGAATTATTTTACTTCAACAAGAAGCGTGAGTTCATCTTCAACTGCTTTCGCCCTCAGTTCATCACCCTCCTGAACAAACGGCAAGATCATTTCTCCTGCACTAATGCAAGCACGGTATTTATTGCCTTCTGTATCTGTAAAGTAATAGTAAGTTGTTCCGTCAATTACAGCAGTCCGAATCGTTTCCACCGTGAAACGCACATTCTTCAACGTCTCTTTATCGATCACATTCTCACTCACTTTCTTACCGGCATATGCATTCGCTGCTGCTTCAATTCCCAAAGAAGCATCGGTTACAGTCACCTTCTGATAATCCTGAACATCGACAAAGGCATACATCTTCACTAATCCGGCTGCATCTTTTAAAGACAAGAGATAGGTCGGTTTATCATTGAAGTTAATCAAGAGCGGGAAAGTAGAGGTATAATTCTTTTCCTGAACCTGTCCTTTTGCGCTATCCATGGCAGAATATTCTTCAGCACCCGGGATCTCAAAGAACGTCGTTTCCTTAGTACGAAGATTGACTAAGACAAAGCCGATATTGGATTCATCATTAGCCACAGATGTGATTCCCGTATACAGGAATACATCATCATCCAAAGTCAGATATGTATACCCCTCTGTTACCTGTGTTACATTCTTTTGCGAAAACTGTGCATTCAAGAATCCGGATTTATAAGCGCCCCAGTCATTGACCTGTTCTGTGATCAATTCGGCATCATAGACATTATCGATCCAGCTCGGAATCTCTTTTTTGTCATACTGCGTCATCGCTCCGGTACATGGATCGACGACCATGACCCCGGTTACTTCCTTTTTCAATCCGATAAATTTATATTCCAAAATCTGAATGACCCAGTATGGATTTCCTTCTTCATCAATTTCAAAAGATTCTTCACCGAAAATCAGAAATGGATGATTCATCTGAACATGTCGCTTCAGCTTCTCGCCAAACCATGAAGAAGGCATATAATGCAAACCGGAATCTTCCAGCCGTACAAGTTCGCTTGCCCCATCCGTTGAATTTACGATGACATAGCCCGGAGTACCGCTGGAACTGTTTGCCCAGTATTTAAAGAAGCCATTATGCTCAAGCGGTGTAACACGAACGATCTTGCCGTGATAATTGATCTGAGTATATTCATCAGAAACTCTAAATTGCGATACAAGATCCGGCATTTGACCGACAATTCGATCCCCAAGCTTTTGAGAACTGTCTTTATCCAATAAAGGCAGATTTGTAAAATCAGCCGGCTTGACATCTTCCTCAAAATTGCCGGTTGAGATCTGAATCCGCTCTGCATATTCTTTTGCATTGAACAACGGACCGCCGATCAGCATGCCGACCAGAATCACAGCCCAGCATAAAACAACTGCCAGTGGAATAGTAAATACTTTCTTTGAATCAATACGCAATTGATTTCCTTCCGTATGAGAACAATAAGGAAGCGCAAATAAGAATCCGACAAATACTACAGCACTCAAATAAACCCAGAATATCAAACTGGTCGGATTTAATGTCGGTGTAAAAAGATAATAACTTCCTAACACTAAGATCCCATAAATGATCCAAATTCCAATTTTTTTCAATTCATTCACCTCTTATTTTTCTTATTGATTATATTATACTTCTTTTATTGCACAAAATCAACAGGGTTCATAAACAAAAATAGAGGAAGTTTCTATCTTCCTCTATCTCAACACTTAAATGCTTTTTCTTCTGCTTTTCTTTTTCAGGATCAAAAGGATTCCCATACACGCGCTCAGGATCATTACACAAAGATTTGCCGCTGTGTTGGAATGATCCCCGGTATTGACTACCGGAACATCTACGACTGTGATATCAATTCTGCCATCACCATCTGCATCAATGCTCTTATCTGCGAATCCATCACCGTCCGTATCAATATTGATATCCGGTTCCAGCTTCTTCAGCTCTTCTTTGGAATAGCCACCCAAATCGTCTGCCTTGCCGTCGCCATCTTTATCCACAACATTGACATTCGGTTTTTTATCCTGATTCGGATCCTTAATGTTGATGTTATCCGGTTTGCCGTCTTTATCCTTATCGACAATGTTTAGATCCGGTTTGCCATCGCCGTCTTTATCGACATTCACATCAGGCTTGCCATCCTCATTCGTATCAACATTCACATCCGGGATACCATCGCCATCGGTATCAATATTGACATCCGGTGTCAGTTCTTTCTTCTCTTCATCCGTCAAATCATCAAGATCATCAGGTATTCCATCGCCATCTTTGTCAACAATGTTCACATCAGGAGTCTTATCCTGTTCTTCATCTTTTGGATCGATGTTGTCCGGTTTGCCATCGCCGTCTTTATCAACGATATTGATATCCGGTTTGCCATCATCATCCGTGTCGATGTTGACATCCGGCTTGCCGTCACCATCGGTATCGACATTCACATCAGGAAGTCCATCGCCATCGGCGTCGATGTTCACATCAGGCGTCTTATCCTGATCCTCATCATCCGGATCGATATTATCCGGTTTGCCGTCTTTATCTTTATCGACGATATTGATATCCGGTTCATTGTCACCATCGGTGTCAATGTTTACATCCGGTTCACCATCGCCGTCCGTATCAACATTCACATCCGGCAATCCATCGCCATCGGTATCGATATTCATTCTTAATAAGTTGTAATCCAATGTCACTGTGGTTTTAAAATTGCTGTCTTTGTCAAAGACTGTAGCGACAACAATATATTTGCCAGGAATTGAGGTATCGATCTTCTCAACCTTGTTTCCCTCTGCATCTGTCACAGTGAATTCTGACAGTTCCGTATCCACACTTCCATCTGATTTGATATTGATATAATCATAACGATCTTGAAACATTTCTTTCAGATCATCAACACTCATCTCGTTTGATTCAGCGCTTACCGGCACCCACATCGTATCATGCGCATATCCATGAAGAATCGGATTTTCTCCGCCTTCTTCGATCTCATAATGATCCGGAATGACCGCATTTTCTCCGGTTCCATCCGGCGTCGGAGTCGGTGGGGTAACAAATGGGAATTCTTCCGGCGAAGTCTCCTGTGTCACAACCGCTTTCTTTTCAGCCAAACGGAAGTTTGTTCCACCCAGATATTCCGCTTCGATCTGGAATGTTCCATCCTGCAGTTCCGGAATCGGATATTTCTTTTGATCTTTGATGAAATCCAAAGTGATACTTGCGGATGAATGAGCATATTCACCATATCCTTCTCTTGCCTTCGAAGCGACAACAGCGACCGGTTTTCCAACCTTGACACCATTGATATAGAACTGCACCGTTCCATCCGGAGCAGCGCAAGTTGTTGCTTCCCCTTCTGCCGGCAAAACATCGGCACTCAAGGTTATCGTTGCAAACTTCGTGTGTTCTGCATCCTGCCATGTAGATTCCGCGTTCAAATTGATAATGCGGCTATCTGCCGGTGAAATAATGGATTCCAATGTTGTCTGATGTCCCCAGAATGAATTGGCAAAATCAGACCCCGGCTTCACGAACTCATCATAATTAACTGTAATCGTATAAGTTCCCGTTGTACTGATCTCACCTGAAGAGCTGGCATCACTGGTTGCATTTCCAAACCAGTCTTTTACACGAACAGACGTAAATGCCAACTGGTCTTTTTCTGCAATGATCGCTCCGGCCGGTTCCGGCACTTCGATCTGCTGAGCAATGATGCTGTCTGCCAAGATTTCCGGATCCCAGCCCAGACCATCATATTTCTTATAGAGATAGCCCATTAATTCTTCATCAAATTTAGTTGTATCAATCTTAAAAGTAACCCAACGCTTTGTTGTATTATCGCCTTTTCCTACTTCCGGAAGTGAGAAAGGATAATCTGCTTTGATAACATTTCCTTCATTATCCATCAAAGATACATTGGAAATCGTAACTGATTTTCCTACCGCTGAAGCAGGAAGCCAGAAATACAAAGTCTGTGTTTCATCAACTTTATTCGCAAGTCCATATTCAATAAAATTGCCTTCTGCATCAGATAATGGTTTTCCGTCAACCAACACGGTAAAGGAGTTGATGCGATAACCCACTTTTACACCTTCCATGGATCCGATGGCAATCTTAACCATGGTCAGTTTTGTTTTACCATCTGCAGCATAAACACCGGTTCCTTCAAAGCTCAGACCATCATACCCGCCGGATGACTGTGATTCGATCGGGAAAGATCCGCCTGTTACAATAACAGTTCCGCCAAATGCACCGACATTATAGGAAGTTGTAGTCTTATAGGAAGTCGGCTTCAAAGTTCCGCCGTTGATCGTGATCGTATGTCCGGCATTGGTTGCACTGACACAGGCACCACCAAGCGCATTACCATGAGTTCCGCCAATCGCTTCGGTGTAACCGCCATTGACTGTAATATCACCCGGAATCGGAGAAGTCGTATAAGTTGAATCTCTTCTTCCTCTGTTTGTGCTGACTAAAGTCAAGCCATTTGCGGAAGTATTCTTCGTTGCTGTACTGTTTCCATATCCCGCGCCAATAGCAGCACCATGATAGCTTCCGTAAGCTTTGATATTTCCGCCGTTAATCGTCAAACCGCTGTTTTGACTGATAAATCCGACGCCGCCATTACATCCGCCGCCGATACCGGTTCCGGCTGATGCGATTCCGCTGTCGGATGCACTGTATGGAGTCGCTGTGATATTTCCGCCATTAATCGTGATTTTACCACTTTCTTCGGCATTTTCTCCGCCGATTGCAGCACAGAACAATCCACTTGTCACTTTCAACGAACCCGGGTTGTTACTATCCATCATCCAAGATGGCGCCCCTTCTTTTAATGATGTTCCGTTTTCAAGTGTCAAGTCAAATGGAATTCTTCCCTGCAATGGAGTGATATCCGTTCCGTCATTTGCTCTGTTTCTGATCGCATCATCAATGACCAATTCTGATCCTTCACCGCAATGCAATCCCGCAAAGCTTGCAGAAGTACTTGCAATCAATTCATTTACAGATCCATCTGCCAAAGTCAGATACAAAGTAGTACGATTGATAATATCTGTTCCTTTTGTTGCTTTGGCTCCTGTTGCCGTACCATACATGTTGGTTGCAACATCCAATGGAGATGGAGTCGTGATCTTAACACCATCTAATATGATATCTGCCTTAACCCCCGGCATAACGCGCACACCATGTGTCGTTGATGTCCCGCTGATTGAAATCTGTCTGGAAGTCATGATTCCAACCATCTTCACTGCGGTATTGACATTCAGCGATCCGCTTGTATTGAAACTCTTTAAAGTTTCGCTGATTTCTTTATAATCAACTCCTTCAACCAATGGATTGCCATCTTCTGCAGTCAGCGTCAATCCACCGATCGTTACTGAAACAGATCCCTCATTATCCAATAGAGCGATTCCATTCTCTTCTATAGAAGCATTATTTGCGAAGAACACGGCTTCTTCCATGAAAACAGTTTCCTCTAAAGGCAATTCTTCAAACTCATCGTCGCCTTCTTCGAATTCTTCCGATGCCTCTTGTCCGTTCTCTTCTAAATCCTGATCTGTTTCAGAAGAAACGATTTCTTCAGTTTCAGATCCTGTTTCTACATTCAAATTTTCATCATCCGCAAAAACAGAAATATTCCCTGATGAAACAAGCATGAAAGATGCTACGATAAAGCTTATCACTTTGTTTTTCATATGTAACTCCTTTCCAATTAAATTTTTTTATACCAATTATATTATATTATTTAACAGTTTATTTATCAATAAAAAATGCCGCTTAAAAATTCCTGATTTGTCTTTTTTATCCCATATTTCTGCCCTTTTTACGATCTTTTTTATAAAAATCGGTCAACAAAAAAAGCTGACATCCCTTTTTATCGGAACATCAGCTTTATTGTGATCTAAATTTTTAATTAAAAGTGTTTTACACGATCACCGTATTTTGCATAAAGTGCATCGTTATTGAATCCATCAACATTCTGTGACTGGAAGACCGGAAGTTCGCAACCTTCATCAGCCAAAAGCTGAAGAGCTTCACACAAGATCGTATCCAAAAGGAAGACACTTGTCATAGTTGATCCAGGACCTGTCTTAACTCCACCGATCGTTATCATGCTGTCGCCTGATGGAACACAGTTGTCAAGAATGACATCGGCACATTCAAACAAACGCTTGCCGCTGGCATGTCTGCTTGTTGTATTTTTTGACTGATTCAAGTTTGTCAGTGCGATAACAGGAATTCCTTCCTTCTGGCAGCGCATAGCCATTTCAATCGGCATTGCATTTCTTCCGGAGTTGGAAGTAATGATCATGATATCGCCTTTTGTTACTGTATAGCTGTCATAGATAACATCAGCAACACCGGATACCTTTTCCATAGCACCGCTTCTTTGAGCACCATTGCTTGTCAAGCTGTCCGGATCCAGCATAGCATTAACATTAGCCAAACCGCCGGCACGGGCAAACAATTCGATACCGATCATGTGAGAATGTCCTGTACCAAAAGTATGAATGATATGATTTGTCTTTACAGTATCGGCAAACATTCTTGCACATTTTTTGATTTCTTCTTCATTTTTAGCTGCAGCTTCTTCAAGAAGTGCAATGATTCTGTTTGAATATTCAAAACTTGTCATAGTTAAATTCTCCCTTCGTATTTCTTTAACAATTCTTTATTATGTTCTTCGTATCCTTCAACATCTTCTGACCAAAGAACCGGAGCTTCCAGTCCATCTCTTTGATACATGGCACATACTTCATCAACCAATGCCTGAGCGATGATTGCTCCGGTAATAGAAGAGATTGAACAGATCTTAGCGATACCGTCTGTCTGGATCAAAGCATCCCCTTGAGGTCCGCAGTTGTCAATGACAACATTTCCCATTTCATAAAGCTTCTTTCCGCTTGGATGACGGCTTGCCTCAGCCGTAGTATGCTGCCAGCTTGTCAAAACGATAACTTTATGTCCTTCTTCTCTGGCCTTAATAGCTGTATCGATAACGACACCGTTGATTCCGGAATTGGAAATAATAATGAAGCAGTCTTCTTCTTTGATTCCGTAAAGTGAGAAGAACTTATCGGCCATTCCCGGTCTTCTTTCAAATACGACATCTTTGCTGCGGTATTCTTCAATGGAAACTGCACCTTTCATAACGAAATCGCTGGTCTGCATCGTATGAATCGGAACAAGACATCCGGCACGATTTGTCATTTCCATTCCAAATCCAACACTGTGTCCTGATCCAAATACTTGAACGACACCGCCTTTGCGCATCGTTTCATACATGATTTCTGCAGCTTCATGGATATGATCCATTTCTTTTTCTTCAAGAGTATTCAAGATATCAGTAAGCTGATCATAAAAATAATTCATTGTAATTTCAGGCATATTTTTTCCTCCTATCCACGAACACGCTTGCCATATTTACTGCAAATTTCATTGTTATGAACATCTGCACCGGCCAAGTTGGCACTTAATAGAACCGGACATTCTTTTCCTGCTTTTTCAAAATTGTGGTAAATTTCACCGGTAATCATCTGAGCGATAACATTTCCGGTAATAGAAGCGAACTGATTCACTTTTACTTTTCCATCAAGCGGCAAGACTGTATCGATTTCATCTGCACAGTTGTCAATAACAAGGTCTGCATAATCCGCAAGCATTTTTCCATCCGGGTGCTTACTTGTGTTTTTAGCTGACTGTGCTTTTGATGTCACGACGATCAGCTTTCTTCCTTGGCTCTTAAAGATCTTTGCCAATTCGATGATCAATGCCTGATTTCCGGCTGTTGAAATAAGGGCAACCATGTCATTGTCATGAATTTCATACATGCCGATCATTTTCTCAGCCAAATCATAGCGGTTTTCAAAATTAGGATCTTTTAATTCAGTATGAGAAATAACTTTGTTGTAGACAAGATCGTCATCTACCAACTTATGGAAAGGAACAAGTCCGCCGGCACGGTAGAACAGCTCCATGGTGAATGCTGCATTATGAGAACTTCCGTAGATCTGAACAACTCCATCGTTCATCATACATTCGCTCATCATTGCAGCGGCTTGAAGAATCGCATCTTTCTGACTCTCTGCAACTGAGTCAAGCTTTTTCTTCACTGCGTCAAAAAACATATGACCGTTTAACATAATTCTCCTCCTCATGTTCTTAATTTAATCATACCATGTTTCCAACCAATTACAAGCAAAGAATTATTTTTTTCATTTTAAATGTTATTTTTGCGAATAAATTATTCAATAAAAAAATTATTTTTTAAGTTTTTTCAATAATGCTTGCAATTATGAAAATATTGACTAAAATAGGATAACAAGGGAGAAAAAAAGAGAGGGAACTTATGATTGGGAACATTAAAGTAGAAGTATGTTGCGGTTCTGTCGAGGACTGCCTCATCGCCCAAAAGTGTCACGCCGATCGTGTTGAGTTAAACAGCGGTCTGGAACTTGGCGGTCTGACTCCGGGAATCGGAACCTTAAGAAAAGCCAAAGAATTGACACACCTACCGATTTGCTGCATGGTTCGTCCGCGCGGCAAAGGATTCTGTTACAGCGAGCTTGAATTTGAAGCTATGCTGGAAGATGCCAAAGTTTTGATTGAAAACGGAGCAGACGGCATCGTATTTGGATTTCTGCATGAAGACGGATCCATCGATACAGAAAGAACCAAAAAAATGGTTAATGTAATCGGAGATAAAGAAAAAGTCTTCCACAAAGCCTTTGACAACTGTCCTGACTTTGATGAAGGAATGCAGCTTTTAATCGACTGCGGCATCGACCGCGTTTTAACCAGTGCAGGAAAAGATATCGTTAAAGGGGCGAATACTTTAAATGCACTTCAAAAAAAATATGGATCAAAAATCCAGATTCTTGCCGGAGGCGGAGTCCGTGATTACAATGTCCAGGAAATCCTGAATGTTTCCGGGTGCCCCCAGATTCATATGACAGCCAAAGAAATGAAATTAGATCCTTCAATTCTTCACCATCATTCATCTGCTGATCCGCTTGAAGCAAGTTATGTTGCGGTCAGTGAATCAAATTTGAAAGGAATCATGAAAAAAATTGAAGAGAAATAAAATATGAAAAAATTATCAAGAGATGAAATCTTGCTGCTGGTAATTACATCGATCTTTACCTTGGCAAATGGTATGGCTACCGTTTTTATGAACGTCTATCTCTATAGCTTTACCGAATCTTTAGTCGGGATGGCAACCTTTACGATCTTTCGGATCGGGATGTTTCCGGTCATGTTTATCTTAAATGGGAAAATATTTAAAAAATCAAAACTCGGATATCCGCTTGCCGCAGGTCTGAGCATGATGACCTTGTCTTATGTTCTGCTTTTAAACAAGCAGGATGCCATTGCCGCAAATCCGATGCTGATCTATGTCATAGCGACGATATTCGGCTCCGGAGAAGGCTCGTATTATTTCACGGTCAATAATCTGACTCAGCTTGCCACCAAAAAAGAAACAAGAGGGATTTATATTTCCGTTTCCGGTACACTGGCAGCTTTAGCCAATATTATTGCACCCTTTGTCTCCTCGCTGTTGATTTCTTATTCTTTGACTGACGTTGATGGATATTTCACCATTTTCAGGATCGTCATCGTTTTATATATAACCATTTCTATTGTTGCACTGAATCTGCAGACCAAAGCCGCAGCCATGCCATTCACACTTATGGATAAATTTCTTTTAAAAGTGGATAAGCAATGGAATTATCTCGTATTCGGAATCGTTTTCAATTCCCTTCGAGATTGTGTCACACTATGTCTGACCGGACTTTTGGTTTATCGCGCCACAAGCGGAAGCGGTTCTTTATATTCACAGTTATTGACCCTGTTTGCCGTGTTGAGCATCATCGCCTATACTATTGCAGGAAAAGTAGTCAAGCGAAATAACCGCATGTTTTATTATTCGGCAGGCGCTTTATTGCTGAGCTCATCAACACTTGTCTTAGCTCTTGTTCCGAATATTTACGGCGCTCTTTATTTTGGTTTGGTCAATGCTTTTGCGGCCCCATTCTACAGCAATCCTTATACGATCATTTTGATGAATGCTTTGCAGGATTATCAACAGACTCACAATCTGGTTGGATTTGTCATCGCTAAAGAATGTCTTATCAGCCTGTCAAGAGTCATTGGAATGGGCACCGTCCTTTTATTTGCCTGCTTTTTGGATCAGGATACAGCGGTTGTCGTCACAACGGTTTTGACTTCATTATGTCCGATCATTCAAACGATCGTTGCCAATATCTATCACGCCAAACGAGATAGAGCCAAAAAACAAATGCAGTAAACAAGACAAATCCAATTTGAGAGGAATGCTTATGAAAAACTTATCAAGAGATGAAAAGTTATTGATTATCGTTTGTACGATCTATTCTCTGGCCAGCGGTATGGCTACCGTATTTATGAATGTTTATCTCTACAACTTCACCGAATCTTTAGTCGGTATGACAATATTTACGATTTTACGTATTGCGATGTTTCCCGTCATGTTCACATTAAACGGGAAAATATTCAAAAAAGCAAAGCTGGGATATCCGCTTGCGGCAGGTCTGAGCATGATGACCTTATCTTATGTCCTTCTTTTGAATATGCAAGATGCCCTGGCCAACAATCCGCTCTTTATTCATCTGATCGCCATCATTTTCGGATCAGGAGAGGGATCTTATTGGTTTACGATCAACAGTTTAAATCAGCTGGCTACCACAAAACAATCTCGTGGATTCTATGTTTCCTTTGTGAATACACTCGGCAGCATGTCCAGCCTTGTAGCACCACTGATCACAACTGTTCTGATTTCTCATTCCATTACCGATACACAAGGATATTTAACGATATTTAAGATCGTCATCGTCCTGTATATTGCCATCGCCCTGATCTCACTTAAAATTCAGACAAAAGCCGTACCGAAGCCCTTTACACTTATCGATAAGCTGTTATGCAAAGTAGATAAGCAATGGACCTATGTTTCATTTTGTACACTTTTTAACGGTATGCGCGATTCTGTTCCACTGACCTTAGCCGGATTATTGATTTACCGTGCCACCAGCGGAAGCGGTTCTTTATATTCACAGCTTCTGAGTTTGTTTGCCCTTTTGAGCATCACTTCTTATATCATCTGCGGTAAAATAATCACTCGGAAAAATCGTATGTTCTATTATTCAATGGGCGGTATTTTCTTGTGTACCTCCATGCTTGCGCTCGCACTGGTTCCGAACATCTACGGTGCCCTCTATTATGGTCTGGTCAACGCCTTCTTCTATCCGTTCTTCGGTGTTCCTTACACCATCATTTGTATGAACGCTTTACAAGATTATCAGGAAGAAATCAACCTCGTTGGCTTTGTCGTCGCCAGAGAGTATCAGACAAGTATCGGAAGAATTTTAGGAATGTCAACTGTCTTCTTGTTTGCGACCTTTTTTGATCAGGATACAGCAGTCGCATGTACTACCGTTCTCATGTCTATGGCTCCTATCACACAAATCATTGTTGCGAATATTTATCATCACAGACGAGAACGAGAAAAACTCAATCAAACGAAAACCAGCTAATGCAGCTGGTTTTTTATTGTTTTCGTCTTACTTTACTGTTCAAAATGATTCTTGAGCCTTTTGGCAAATTCTTCTGCCTGCTTCCTATCCCCCTTGTTTTCATACATCTTGACAAGCAGCGCTTCTAATGCCGGCTTCTCATTTTCTGCAGCATTTTCCCAATCATCTTCCGTTTTCTTCAGATATTTGATTCCGTTCAACACATATGTATCATACAATCTTTCGATTTCTTCATTGCAGTCTTCTTTTCTGTTCTCCGCAATCATCTTATAATACATTTCTGTTTTCTTCACATCTTCCAGAGCTAAATAATAATAGAATCCCCGAATATAGACCGAACTTTTCTGAGCTGTATTCAGATGAACTTTTTCAAAGCGGTCAAAACAATCCTCCACTGCCTTTTGATCCCCTTTCAAAATGGCACAGTTCAGTTTCATAAAATCCAAATTAAACGGGCGGATCAAACCCTTTGCTTTCTTTGTGTTGATCTCCTCATCAAATTCATCAAACTTTCCCGCCATCATCAAATCCATCAACTCATCCATGTACCTATTTCTCATCTTACCTTCGATGGACGGCAACATAAACGTTACAATGGCCATAGCAATTACCAATACCAGCATCCAATTCATTTCCATAATTTTACCCTCTTATTTTATTGTAACATAAAGTCCGCTTGCAGGAAAGGCACAGGTCTGAAGTAAGATTCACGATCTTTGATCCGAATTAACGCTTATCGATCGATCCAAGTCCCTTCATCGCGAATTTTCTCCTGCATGTTCCACTCTCATTCTTTCAAAAAAATAAGCTATTGCAACACGGCAACAGCTCATTTTCATTCATCACATAAACATGACGGTATAATAGAATACACTGAAGAAAATACTCAGGATCATCAAGACCGTACATATAATAAAGCTCTTCTTGTTCGCATTCCCTTTAAGTTTACCGGCCAGACTCAAGGCAAATCCCAACACACACAGGATCAAGCCAAGCGGCGGAAAAAAGATTCCGACAATGGCTCCTGCAATCGAAAGGATGATGCCAAGCGATCCTAATCCGGAATTTGCTTCATTGGCCATCATTAAATCAACTCTTGGATTTTCTTTTGCGACATCCTTAGCCAATGCAGCCATAAATTTTTCAAATGTTTCACATTCTTCCTGCTGCATCAGATCAACCGGAAACCATTTATTCCTTCTCAAATTCAATGCATCAACACGGAATTGAACGATACGATGTCCCTGTTTATCTCCCAGCCAAATTTCCGAATATTTCACTTGGTCATTCTTTCTTTTTGTATCCACTTGCACCTTTCCCAAATTGCTTGTATTCAACACAAAGGGTTTTGCGATCTGAACTTCCCGCGTTTTTTTATCCAGTCGAAAAGGAAAGACCTGTAAGGTCTGATCAAAAAAAACCACGATATAGCGAAAAAATGTCGTCCTTACCGTTCGCCCATAGGATTCCTGTTCTTCATAATGCGCATAGACAAAGGAATCAGCTGCCTCCCCCAAGATCTGTCTCATCTTTTCTTTAATCAGTTCCTTATCTTCATTGCCTTGAGCTCTTTTTAGATTATTGCTTCTTTTAATCAAATTGAACGCAACTACACCTCCAATAAACAATAGCCAGACAAGCAGCGATAATCCTGAATTTTTCATTATTTCTCTCCTCTCGATTCATTTCATTTAAAGCAGTTCTAAGTATACCACATCTTTTATGACTTGAAAATTAACTTAGTACTGAAAGTTGTATAAATCATTTCCCTTTTGATAGTTTTGATTTTCATGCCCTTTTTAACTCTTTCAATAAAAAAATGAAGTTTTTTTCCCGCAAAACAAGACAAAAAAACCCCGTTGACAATCTTGTTTTCCTCCCTTAAACTCCTTTGTAAAAGACAGGGGGATTATATGACATTAGAACAATGCAAATGCAATGAAACCGTTGTGATCACAAATCTGGCCGGACATTCTCCTTTTCGAAGACGCCTCTTGGAAATGGGACTGGTTCCAGATACCGAAGTCACCATTTTAAAAGTGGCTCCATTTCATGATCCGATCGAGATCTTTTTCAAAAACTACCGCTGTATTCTTTCAAGAAAAGAAGCATCGCTCATTGAAGTAAGGAGTCTTTTGAAATGATCGTTGCACTGATAGGTAATCCCAATTGCGGAAAAACGACGCTATTTAATACTCTGACAGGGCAAAATCAGCGCATCGGCAATTTCCCGGGAGTCACAGTAGAAAAGAAAGAAGGACAAGCGATTCAGGATCCTTCCATCACTTTCATTGATCTGCCCGGAACCTATTCGCTCAATCCCTTTACCTTAGAAGAAAAAGTGACACTGGATTATCTGATGATGCAGCATGTCGACTGCATTCTAAACATCGTTGATGCAACCAACCCTCAAAGAGGGCTTTATCTCACTTTACAGCTGAAAGATCTGAATATTCCGATGATCATTTTATTCAATATGATCGACGAGGTAAGAAACAATCATCAAACGATCGATTTTGATCTGATCTCCCGTTCGCTTCACGCACCGGTTCTTCCCTTATCCGCGTCTAAAGGAATCGGATTAGATTCCTGTATTCACACAATCCAACATCTTTCCTTTAACACTCCGATTGTGTATGAATCCCAGACGATCCCCGCACTCCAGCAGGATTTAAGCGAACTCATTGCTCCGTTTTCCGCGCATCCAAGACATGATGCCGCTATGATGATCCAGGGTGATGATTCTCTTTTTAAACGGCTTGAACCAAATTTGAGACAACAGATCAACCACCGATTTCAGGTAACTGCACTCCATGATCCGGAATGTGCTTTCATCACTTTCCGTTATCATTGGATCGAAGATCTATGCAATCAGGCCTGTTCAAAGAAAAAAGTGTCTAAAGAAACAAAAAGATCCCTGATCCTGGATAAGATCCTCACCGGCAAGATCACATCGATTCCTTTATTTTTCTTTTTTCTGTTTTTGATCTACGTCATTACATTTGGCCCGATCGGAAGTTTTTTATCGGAAATCATGGCCGGTTTTCTTGATTGGATCTATTCAAGGCTGGAAAATACTTTAACCTTTTTAGCTGTTTCCTCCTGGCTGAAATCTTTAGTTCTGGATGGGATCTTCACCGGTGTCAGCAGTATCCTTTCATTTCTGCCTTCGATCATGCTACTATTTCTCTGCCTGACTTTTTTGGAAGAAGCCGGCTATATGGCCAGAGTCGCCTTCATTTTAGATGCACCGATGAAAAAGATCGGTCTATGCGGCAAAAGCATCGTCTGTCTTTTAATGGGAATGGGATGCAGTGTCCCTGCCATCTTATCAACCCGCACATTAAAAAATGAAAAAGAACGGAAAATCACCGTTCTTCTGGTTCCTTTTATCAGTTGCAGCGCCAAACTCCCTGTCTATACTCTGATTCTGATTACCTTTTTTTCATCTTCAAGATCGTTTTGGCTCATTTCTTTATATGTTTTCAATATCCTCATCGCTCTTTTATTCAGCGTATTTTTAAAGCGTTTTGTCTTTAAATCGGAACCTTCCGCCACACTTCTCGAACTTCCCAATTACCGTTTTCCGACTTTCAGGTCTTTGTATCAGACGATGAAACAGAAAGCCCTCGATTTCATCTTGCGCGCCTGTACGATCTTATTAGTTGCATCCATCCTGATCTGGATCTTGCAAAGCTTTACCCCAAGCTTGCAATACACAGTTCAGATTCAGGAAAGCATTTTAGCACAAATGGCTCAAACGATCTCGGTTCTATTTAAACCTTTGGGCCTATCGGATTGGCGGATCGTAACCGCATTGATCAGCGGATTTACCGCAAAAGAGGCTGTTCTTTCCACGATGAGTGTGTTGTTTCAAACCTCGATTTCATCCCTGCCTGCTTTGCTTCAATCCTTGATATCGTTCCCGGCAGCCGCAGCCTTTCTGGTCTTTTTCAGCTTATATACCCCTTGCGTTGCCGCTATGAGCGCTATTAAAAAGGAATTTAACAGCTTGTTTTTTACCTTGGAAGTCGTTCTCTTTCAAACCTCGCTGGCGTGGCTGATCTCCTGCCTTTTCTATCAAATCCTCACTTGGATTTAGTATCCCAGCTGTGAATTTCAATTTCGTATCCATTCTTTTCCAGCAAATCAAGAAGCTTCTCTTCATCGCCTTTGCTGATGGAATAACTGAAAGATCGTATGTTTTTTCCTGCCGCATTTTCATATGAAATCCAAAGAGAACCAACTGTGACTCCCTGTCCTTCATAGAAACGATCGATGCAGGAAACCTGCAAATTTTGAATCGCTTCGATGATCTCCTCATTATAATCGAGATTCTCTATGATCGCATTGGCCTGTAAATTACCTTCTTCCAAATAATTATAAAGGTACATACGTACTTCCACTGCATCATAATCCTCTGGAAAACTTTCATTGATCCCAAACGCATGATTCTCTCTGAAAATATAAGTAATTGCATTCATCGCAATCTAAACTGTTGCAAAAAACAGAACACTGCGCGAGGTGATCTTGATCTCACGATTTG